>SXIZ01000096.1 GCA_005779525.1 Methylococcaceae bacterium | reverse complement strand
GGGCGGCGTAATGACTAAACTGATCGAAAAAAATACTACGATCCCAACCAATGCATCGCAAGTCTTCTCTACGGCAGAAGATAACCAAACTGCAGTAACAGTGCATGTATTACAAGGTGAACGTGAAGTTGCCGCAGGTAATAAATCCTTGGGTCGTTTTGATTTGGCGGATATTCCTCCTGCGCCACGTGGAATTCCACAAATCGAAGTAGCCTTTGATATCGATGCCAACGGTATTTTGAATGTGTCGGCACGTGATAAAGCGACGGGTAAAAAACAATCTATCGTCATCAAAGCCTCTAGCGGTTTATCGGATGATGAAGTTGAACGCATGATTAAAGATGCAGAAGCACATGCGGACGAAGATCGTAAAATTGCGCAACTCGTCTCTGCACGTAACCATGCAGAAGGCATGATTAACGCCACTGAAAAATCTCTGAAAGAACTCGGCGATAAAGTTGATAGCGCGGAAAAATCAGCGATTGACGCAGCGATTGCGGACTTAAATGCCGCGATTAAAGGTAGCGACAAAGACGACATCGAAGCTAAAACCGCAGCGTTGACCGAATTATCCGGTAAATTAGCTGAACGCGTATATGCCCAAAAAGCAGAAGCTGAAGGCGGTGCTGCTGGCGCTCAAGCCAGTAGCTCAGCGCAAAGTGCCGATGACAGCGTAGTAGATGCTGAGTTTGAAGAAGTTAAAGACGACGACAAAAAATAGTACTCTACTCAGCTAGTACTGTGATTGATTGGATTTCAAAATAGCACGTGTAAAATATGTCGCGAAATTGAAACATACGAGTACTGGTTAAAGGCGCAAAACTAATTCATCTTAGGCTTGCGCCTTTTTATTTTAACGTTAAAAAATAAAATCTATTGTCCCCTGTGTACAATAGTAGCTTACGTAAAACCTATTCGACTGGCACGCATGCTAGTTTCGAGTAATTCATAAACATTACTACTACAGCTCTGCTGTGACTTTCATGCATGCCCTTGAAAGTGGACTGAATACACTATGGCCAAAGAAGATTTTTACAAGTTACTGAATGTTGAGAAAAACGCCAGCGAAGCGGAAATTAAAGCCAGCTATCGCAAAATGGCGATGAAATTCCATCCTGACCGTAATAAAGACAACCCCGAAGAAGCAGAAGCCAAGTTTAAGCAAATTAAAGAAGCTTACGAAATACTTTCAGATCCCAAAAAGCGCGCTGCTTATGATCAATTCGGTCATGCGGGCGTTGACCCATCCATGGGCGGAGGTCGCGGCGGATTTGGTGCCGAAAGCTTTAGCGATGTCTTTGGTGACGTCTTCGGTGATATTTTTGGCGGCGGTGGTCGACAACGTAGCAGCGTGCAACGCGGCTCAGACTTACGCTATAACCTAGAGCTTACTTTAGAAGAAGCCGTAGCAGGTACCGAAGCCAAAGTGCGGGTGCCCGTATTAGTCGCTTGCGGCGAATGTAATGGTAGCGGTGCTAAAAAAGGCTCCAGCCCGGTCACTTGCTCTACTTGCCAAGGTCACGGTCAAGTTAGAATGCAACAAGGCTTTTTCTCAGTACAGCAAACCTGCCCCACCTGTCACGGTACCGGCAAACAAATTAAAGACCCTTGTGGCAAATGCCATGGACAAGGTCGAATTCAAGATAATAAAACCCTATCAGTCAAAGTCCCCGCAGGTGTGGATACTGGCGACCGCATCCGTTTGGGCGGTGAAGGTGAAGCTGGTCTAAACGGCGGACCCGCAGGTGATTTATACGTGCAAATCAATGTCAAAGATCATGCGATCTTTAACCGTGATGGTGCGGATTTACACTGCGAACTCCCCATTAGCTTCCCTGTTGCCTGCTTAGGGGGTGAGATCGAAGTGCCTACTCTAGATGGAAAAGTTAAACTCAAAATCCCTGCCGAAACCCAAACTGGAAAATTATTCCGCCTACGCGGTAAAGGTGTTAAACCCGTACGTGGTGGTCCAGTCGGTGATTTAATGTGTCGAGTCCGTATCGAAACCCCGGTACATTTAACTAAAGAGCAAAAAGTCTGGATCCAAAATTTGGGTGATTCATTGGCGGGGGGTGGCAAACACCATAGCCCCCAAGAACATTCTTGGACAGACGGGGTAAAAAACTTTTTTGACAAATTAACGGGTTAAGGACTAAGTCACATGGTGCGTTTGGCAATTGTGGGGGTTTCGGGGCGTATGGGCCTAAGCTTGATTAAAGCAGCCGTTCTGGCACCTGGCGCAGAATTAACTGTGGCGGTCTCTCGAGCAGAGAGCACGGCCATCGGCAAAGATGCGGGTGAACTGGCGGGTGTGGGCCATATTGGCGTCAGTGTCGTGTCCGATTTAACTTCGGTAGTCGACCAGTTTGATGTGCTCATCGACTTTACCCGTCCCGAAGCCTCCATGGAATACATCGAAATCTGTCGCCAAGCTGGCAAAAAAATTGTCATAGGCACGACAGGCTACAGTGAGGAGCAAAAAGCCAGCATTGCTGCTGCAGCGCAGGAAGTCGGGATTGTACTCGCCCCCAATATGAGTGTTGGCGTCAATTTGTCGCTAAAATTATTGGAAATCGCTGCCAAAATCATGGGTGAGTATACTGATATTGAAATCATTGAAGCCCACCACCGCCACAAAATCGATGCGCCTTCCGGTACGGCTTTACGTATGGGCGAAGTGATCGCCAAAGCTTTAGATCAAGATTTAAAAACGACGGCTATCTATGGCCGTGAAGGCATTACGGGCGCCCGAGATCGCAAAACTATCGGCTTCTCCACCATCCGTGCAGGTGACATTGTTGGCGAACACACCGTGATGTTTGCCGATGAAGGTGAGCGTTTAGAAATTACGCATAAAGCCAGTAGCCGCATGACCTTTGCCAATGGCGCAGTCCGAGCAGCATTGTGGTTAAACGATAAAGACCAGGGCTTATTCGATATGCAAGCGGTGTTAGGCTTAGCCTGAAGTTTCATCTAAGAAGCTACAATCCGGTCTATGTTAATTTGTTGGAGAGGTGTCGCAATCGCGACGCTGTTTTAATCGGGGTTCCAAAAGGGGCGTGCTGCCCCTTTACCACCTTACGGGTATTGAGTTACTAAAGCTAACTGCGTATTTGCGGGTTTGCTTCGATCAGCCCGTGTAAAGTTTCCAAGGCCGCAGGCAAATCATACTGTTCCAATTGCTGCTGCAACTGCGCAATTTTTTCCTCGCCTAACAATAACGTTAACTTTGGCTTTATATTGCGCCAAATTTCAATTGCGTCTAAATTATCCGTTGCCAGAGCTGCTTCGAGCATCTCCAGTCGGACTATTACTTCCTGAGCATCAATGATGGGTGCTGCTTCGAATTGTGGTTCGCCAATAATTTCCCGAATCGCGATTGCGGCACTGCTAAGGCATACACGTAAACGCGATAATAAGCTTTCGAGCGCATCGGTAGCTGTGTGCACCTTCAAGTCCTGTTCTAGCTCTGCAGCGGCTTCTCGCACTTGTTGCAAACCTAAGAGTGCCGCAACCCCTTTTAAAGTATGCGCTTGTCGACGTGCCGCTTCGCGATCACCTTGTAGCAAAAGGGATTCAATACTTTGGGCATCTTCAAGATGTACGGTTTGGAAGCGTTGCAGCATTTTAAAATATTGATCCTGCTTTCCGCTAAAACTACGTAAACCATTTTCCAGATTTAACTGCACACTGCTCTCTAATTGCGACTGCTGGTTGGATTCAGGCGAGGTTGGCTGGACTTCAGCGTTAAGCGGACCGGGTATCCAGCGGATCAACATGGCTAACAACATTTCGGGGTCAAAAGGTTTGGACAAAAAGTCATTCATCCCCGCCGCAATACATTGTTGCCGATCCTCTTCAAAGGCATTGGCGGTCATCGCAATAATGGGTAGGTTGCTCAAGCCCGGCAATTCTCTTATCAGACGGGTGGCTTCGAGTCCATCCATGACTGGCATTTGCATATCCATCAAGATGACATCATAACGCCGCGTTTTAACGCGTTCCAAAGCCTCAGCACCATTCCAAGCGAGGTCAACCGTCAGGCCTGTTGCTTCCAACAGTTGCTTGGCGACTTCTTGGTTGATTTCGTTATCTTCGACCAACAAAATAGTGGCATCATGGCGAAAATCAATCGCCACCGCAGTCGCGGGCGCATTTAAATTCGAAGACTCAATGCGCTTAAGGGTTACGTTAAACCAAAAAATACAGCCTACACCCAAGGAACATTGCACCCCTACTTCCCCGCCCATCATGCGCGCCAGATGTCGGCTAATGGTCAAGCCTAAACCCGTGCCACCGTATCTTCGGGTCGTGGAGCTATGCCCTTGTTCAAAGGCTTCAAACACTCTGATTTGCTGCTCCTCAGACATTCCGATACCCGTATCTTGCACTTCAAAACACACCTTCATCTTTAAATCCGTTTGCGAAAGCAGTTTGACCCTGAGGGAAATCTGCCCATGTTCAGTGAATTTAACGGCATTACCCACATAATTGATCAAAATTTGCCCAATGCGTAATGGATCCCCTGAAAAGGTTAAATCGCGCAGTAACGGGTCGATCTCTTGTTTAAAGGCTACGCCCTTGCTGCGTGCCCTATCCATCATCATGCTACAGACATGATCGACTATGGCCCCCAGATTGATAGCCGTTTCTTCAATAGTTAAGCGCTCGGCTTCAATTTTGGAGAGATCGAGAATGTCGTTGATAAGTCCAAGTAGGTGCTTACTGGCTAAATTTATTTTGCTTAATTTGTCTTGCTGTTCCGGATCATGCAATTCACGTTGCAATAAATGCGACATCCCCATAATCGCATTCATAGGGGTACGGATTTCATGACTCATATTGGCCAGAAATGCGCTTTTAGAGCGGGAGGCCATTTCTGCCGCCTCACGCGCCTGCTCGAGCTCTTGGGTGCGCGATTTGACCAGTTTTTCCAGATGATGGTGATAGGCATTAAGCTCTTCCGCCATGCGCTTCTTATCGGTAATGTCTTCCTGAATAAGTAAATAATGGGAGACCTGACCATTGAGCTGACGCACTGGCGAAATATAGACTTGTTCAATGTATTCGCGTCCATCTTTGCGTCGATTAACATACTCTCCCGACCAGTTTTTACCCGCATGCAAAGCGTCCCACACTGAAAAATGGTTACCCTCTGCGCTCTGCACACATTGCATTATCCCGGGCTTCAGTCCAATCGCTTCACTTTTAGAATACCCAGTAATATCTTGAAAACTGCGATTCACATATTCAATTTCGGCCTCAAGATTGGTAATGATGATGCTATTCGGGCTTTGTTCCACCGCCAGCCAAAGTTTTTGGAGATTTTCAAGCGCATGTTTACGCTCATTAATATCTTGCAAGGTGCCCATCAAGTAATCTATCTGGTCACCTTCATAGTGCGGAAATCCACGTAGTTCAACCCATTTTAGATCGCCTGTACTGTCCTGCAGCTCGACTTCAATTGCAAAGGGCTCACCCGTTTCCAGGGTATGCTGCAAACTCGCAACCACTTGGTCGCGAGAGCCCGGTGGGTAAAAATCCAGCCCGGTTTGCAAATCCGGTTGATAAGCTAACGGCATTTTAACGATATTGTAGACCCCCTCCGTCCACATCACCGTATTACTCATTAGGTCAGCTCGCCAACCGCCGAGTTTCCCGATACGTTGGCTCTCTTTCAGAAAAAACTCGCTCTCCTTCAAGGCCTGTTCAGCTTTTAAGCGTTCTGTAATATCTCGATCTATTCCTTGAAAACCAATCACTTCTCCAGCACTATCCAGGATAGGCACACCGCTGGATTCTAAAGACAAATAGCTCCCCTGCCGACTTTTCCAACGGACAATCACATTTTTCCAGCCCAGTTTTTTGCTGGCCGCTTGCGTCATCGTGGCTTGGAAAATATTTAAGTCATCGGGATGTACCAACGTTGTGGTATCGATTGTTTTTAAGGCTTCGAGATCTAAACCAAAAAATTCCATAGCCACTTGATTGGAATAGAGGTGCCGCCCTTCTCTATCACAGATCCACAGCCAGTCCGTGGTATTTTCGGCCATATTCCGAAAACGCTGTTCGCTGGCTTTCAGTTCCTGATCCGCACGTTTACGCTCAGAAATATCCATATGCGTACCACTCATTAGGAGTGGCTTACCCTCAGGGGTGCGACTAATGACCCGCCCTCGGTCAGAAATCCAAATCCAGTGCCCATCCCGATGTTGCATACGAATTTCACACTCGTAATACGTCGATTCGCCGTCGAAATGTTTCTGTAATAACTCGTTTGCTAGCAGTGCATCCTCAGGATGAATAAACGCCGCCCAGGTATCTAAAGTGAACGGCGATAATTCCTCTAAAGCATACCCAAAAATTTCCGCCCAACGTTCATTGAAATGGCATGCCCCCGTTTGGATATTCCATTCCCACGTGCCTGCATGGGTACCGTCAATGATGTCGCTCAGGCGACGACGCTCAGCAGCGAGTTGTTCTAATATGAGTTTACGTTCAGTAATATCCTGTACGGTACCTACCGCCGAAACGGGCACTCCTGCGGCAGAATAAATAAACTCTGCCAACTCACGGACCCAAAGGACACGTCCAGCCACCAGAATTCGATGCTCAATATCATACATATGACCCGCTAAAGCATTATCCCACGCCAGCAGCACAGTTTCGCGGTCTTCAGGGTGTATCGCCGCTAAGAATCTTTGCAAATCAACATGCTCACCTGCAGGAATCCCAAACATGCGGTAGGTTTCGGTTGACCAAATCAAATGATTATTGCTTAAGTCGATGGTCCAACTACCGAGTCGCCCAATTGCCTGAGCACGATTTAAATTTGCCTCACTACTTTGCAAAGCAATTTCCGCACGTTTACGTTCACTAATATCGGTGCCAATACCGATCAACATGGGCTCCCCATCTACCATGATTCTGGCACCTGTCCAGAAATAGGGAGTTTTATTACCGTCTTTGTCCATCAAATCCGCTTCCACACACCCAGAACCCTGCAGCATGACTTTTTGGATTTCGTGTTCAACGATGGCTTTATCTGCAGTATCAAACAAATCCAAGGGATGGATTGCAGCAACCTCGGCTTTAGTCCGCAGACTTAACCTTTCCATATTGCTGTTCCAAAAAACAAATTTCCCCTGTTGATCAAACAAATAAAAGATCCCTGGAATGGATTCCATAATCTGTTTGCGCAATTCGGTGTCTTTATGCACGGCCTTTTCGGCAGCCACCCGCGCAGAAATATCTCGGACAACCGCATGAATGATGTTTTGATCTTGCTGCAAAATGCGGGTCAATAAAATTTCGGTGGGGAAACATTCGCCATTGGCGCGCTTGTGTTCCCATTCGAAAAAATGTGCGCCCCGTTCAAATGCCACCCGCAACATGGCTTCCGCCTTGAGACTCGAAAGTGTACCATCGGGCTGGTATTCGGGTGATAAGTCCGATGGCGACAGTTGGCAAAAGCTAGCTACTGAATCAACACCAAACATGACTAAACTGGCTCGATTCGCATCAGCGAAATGCCCATCCTGCAAAAGCATCGTAGCATCCATAGTATCTTCAAAGAGCTTACGAAAACGTTGCTCACTGAGCGCCAATGCAGCTTCGCGTTGTTGACTTTGGGTAATGTCGCGGGCAATTCCGAGCACACCGATCAATTTGCCACTGGGATTACGCATCGGCGTTTTAATGGTTTCGAAATACCCCCGATAGCCATTTGCCTTAAAGGTTAACCACTCTTGGTTAACCGTTGACTTTCCTGCTGCAATTGCCGCTAAATCATGTTCACGGAAAAATTGCGCATTTTCAGTGGTCGTAAAATCATAATCCGATTTACCGATAATCTCTGCCTCCTCAGCGCCATAGAGTTGCTCAAAAACAGGATTGCAGGTTAGATAAACGCCATCTGGATCCTTCAGCCACACTAAGTCGGGCATCGTATTGATCAAGGTGCGTAAATGGGCTTTTTCGTGCTCAAGTTGTTTACGCGTGTACAGCAATTGACGGTTAAATCTAAACAGCGCTAGCAATAATGCCAAAATCAACAGCATCGAAATCAAAAATATAGACAGCGGCAAACGATGATTACGCCAAAGATCCTCCCAGGTAATTGCAACTTTTAAGCGGTAAGGCTGATCGCTGAAATTGCGGGGAGTCATTCCAGCAAAAGTTTGATTTTCGCTATCTAGCATTGATTGCAACGCCATTTGATAGTGACTGACCGCAATTAGGTCTGGGGAATTGAGCTCTGCATGCTTGACCAGAAAACCGAGTTTGAATTTCAGTATGGTTTGTAGTTCAGAAATAATTTGAGCAGTGACTGTGCCTAATCTATGGGGTGTTTGCGCGAAACTAGGCTGACTGACTGACAAAGCCAAGCTGATTAACACGAGACGGATGATCACATTCATGGACGTTAAGTTTTAGGTAGAGTCGCAGCATTTTAAGCAGCTGCGAGATTTAACTGTGGGAGTTGCTTGCAAAGCACTGAGCAGTGGAGGATTCAATGCGTTTATCAGGGTTGCAAGCTTTGGCAAATGTGCGTTGGGCGATTACGCTGCCAAAGCCTGTAGGAGGTTTTAGCAAGCAGTGGGGTTTTAAACTGCCCTGCCAGCAAACCAAGTATAAAAAAATAAGGTGTCGAGGAAGATAATAGCTGGGATTCAAAGCGGGAACAGCAAAGTTCAATTGGCATTCGCGGTCTCCTGATCACGATAACGTCGAGCGATAGCCCGAAAGTCATCCAGACGACTTAAAAATGCCTCCACAATATCTGGATCGAAGTGCAAACCTTTACCCGCTACTATAATCTCAATCGCTTTATCTACGGTAAATGCTGCTTTATAGACGCGTTTAGTAATCAAGGCATCAAACACATCCGCCAGCGCCATCAAGCGTGCCGACAGCGGAATAGCACTAGCTTTCAAACCTTCAGGATACCCGCTGCCATCCCATTTTTCATGATGATAATGCGAGATTTCCATGGCAATATGTAAAAAATCCAATTCGGACTGGTCCTCCTCGTTTTGAATCGCCCGCCAGATGGCATCTGAACCTAGTCGAGCATGCGTTTGCATGACCGCCCATTCTTCGGGGGCAAATTTACCCGGTTTATACAGAATTTCATCAGGTATGCCGACTTTACCAATATCATGCAACGGGGCGGCTTTAGTGTAGCTATCGATAATCGCCGGAGTGAGGATGGCCGAATAATGCGTGTGCTTAGCCATTTCTGCTGCTAGAACATTGACATACGCCTGAGTACGGAGAATATGGTTCCCGGTTTCATTGTCACGGGTTTCCGCTAAACTTGCCAAGGCTCGCATGCTGGCATTTTGAATACGTTGATTTTGCTGCATGCGCCGGGAAACCTCAGTTTCTAGCCAGGCATTTTGATCACGAAGTCGGTCGCGCGCATGTTTTAATTCCAGTTGTGCTTTTACCCGTGCCAGCACAATGGCAGGTCGTAATGGTTTGGTAATATAATCCGCCGCACCCAGACTAATCCCATACGATTCGTCCTCCGTGCCGTCCAGCGCAGTTATAAAAATAACTGGAATATCCTGCGTTTCTGGAATTGCTCTAAGACGGCTCAAAACTTCATAACCATCCATTTCTGGCATCATCACATCCAACAAGATCAAATCCGGCTGAGGAACAGCTACCGCTAATGCTAACGCTCGCCGACCATTTGCGCTTACACGTACCGAATAAAATGGCTTGAGCAACTCCCCCAATACCGTGATGTTTTCTGGCGTATCGTCGACCACTAAGATGGTAGGTCGATAGATTGGGTGAGGCAAGGCAGTCATAATGACGACAATGGAATAGTGTGATCTTTAAAAATACCTAGACATCGCAACTCAAAGCTACAATGCCTGATTAACGTCAGGTAGCAGAGCTTTAGCATGGGTAACACGCAAAAGCGCAACAATTCATAATCAAAATATGAATATAAGCATAACAGAAACGAATAATATTGAAACTGTTATTCACTTAAATAGTGCTAGCTACACTGATTGCAATTGATAAATGCGTCTTTGTCCACAATATATTTTAAAAAATTAGATCAGCGGTGTCAGACGCATTGGCATCGCGTCTATTTAAATGTCAGCTACATGCCCCTTTACTAGACGCGAGCAAGTACGAGGTTAAATCGTCCCAATAAATCAGCGGAGTAACTCAAGTTAGCCTACTAGGGGAACCCCGCTTAAGTAGCTAGCAATTTTTCAACACTCTCTAATAACTGCATAGGACTAAAAGGCTTAGTAATATAAAGATCAGCGCCTACCTCCATACCCAGTTTTAGATCTTGTTGTTGCCCACATCCAGACAAAAATATGATTTTACACTTTCGACAATCTTCCCACGATTTAATCATTTTACAGAGCTCTACACCATCAAGTTCTCCAGGCATCAAGATGTCTAGCAAAATTACGTCTGGACGTTCTCGCAAAACCAAAGGCAATGCCTGCTCGCCAGAATCGGCTTCAAAAATTTCATAACGCGCCTGATTGGAAAACGTTAAACGCAGTAAATGCCGAATAATTCTATTGTCATCTACCACTAATACCTTGATTAATGCCTGAGCCATGAGTGTAATTTAGTCCGTGTTGATGTTTGAAGCCTGCTTAAGCCACAGTGTGACCGTGGTCCCCTCGCCAGGGGTACTTTTGAAGACAATCCGGCCTTGATGAATATCCATGATCTCTTTCACCAGGGACAACCCCAAACCCGCACCGGAAACATTATTATTGGGTTCGGCTCGCCAAAATCGTTCAAAAATATGCTTAAGTTGCGCTTTTGTCATCCCCAAGCCCTGATCTCGAATCACTATCCCCACTTCAGCTTCCTGACTTTCTGTAGCGGATTTGAATCTTAACCCCAGCGAAATCGTACCGCCCTTCGGCGAATATTTGTACGCATTTACTAATACATTACTGATCACTAAACGTAATTTTTCAGCATCGACTCTTACCCAGATATCTAACTTAGGTAAGGACAACGATACATTGCGAGTATCTCCGGGTACCACGAGTTCTTTACAAATTCGCTCAATAATTGGCTTGAGAGGTTGACACTTAAAACTAAAGTCTAAACCCATACGCGACTCGATACGCGCAAGATCAAGTAATTGGTTCAACATATTCACCAAACTGTTAGCCTGCACATGAATGGTATTAAGAATTTCGTGCGTAGTTTGCCTATCGTATTCCCGCGCGATCAATAATTCTGAAAACCCTAGAACACTGGCCATTGGCGCTCTCAATTCATGTGCGGCGATCGCCAGAAACTGACTTTTGATTTGATCCACCTCAGTTTCAATACTGATATCTCTGAAATAGATAGCTTTGGCGACATCATTGCCAGTTAGGGCACGCTCAATCCTGGACACGGTTCGAATTTTGGCTTTTGGCGAAGGCATAGCAGCCATTGCATCAATGCGATGACTACGGAAAGCATGACTACGCAGTTTAGAATAATCCAGATAATAGATAGCGGCTCCTGGATGCATTTTGCTCACATGGGAGGCGTTATCCGTGGAAACTTTGTGTAAAAGATTGTTAAACACCAGCTCGTGCAACCCCAGCAATTTTTCCTCTGCAAAACCTAACATCTGTAAAAATGCTGGATTAACATAGCTAATCAGCCCTGACTTAGACACCAGTACCAACCCATCTGGACAAATTGCATTTACAGCGTCCAATTCTTGATTGCGCAGCTGCAATGCCAACTCTTTGGCTTTGAACTGGGATAAATCGACATAAGAACAGACCAAGCGACAGGTTCCTGTGGTCAAATCTTTTACCGCAGTGCCAGTGGCCAAAATCCAAACCCAATGCCCCTCCCGATGCTGCATGCGGCAAATATTTTGATAATAGACCTGATTATCTTCCAAACATGCCATCAGTTTGGCCGTGGCTACATTAAGATCGTCTGGATGAATCAAGCTAAACCATACGGCGATATGATTTTGTAACTGCTCATCACTGTAACCTAATAATACTTTACTGCGGGGTGAGAGATAAAGAGTGCGGTTATTTAGCCCCCAAGTCCAAATGCCACAAGCAGTTGTAGACCAAGATGCCATTTCATTGAGTTCTTCAGAACGCCGTTGCTCTTCCATTAATTTTTGCGCATGGATGTCAATCATCGTCCCAAAAATCATCGTGCCAGAGCTGGCTTCTGAGTATTTATAAAAAGACACCGAGACCCAGCGTAACTCACCTGATCTACAATGTAAGCGTAACTCCTGACGCTGAGTGGGTGCATGTTCGCAATCAAAACTTGCGGCCATTAATCCCTGGGCATCTTGCGCTACGAAATATTTCAATAAACTCGTGCCCAATGTTTCTTCCAAAGCATAACCCGTTAGCTTCTGCCAAGCCGGGTTTAGAAACAATACCCCCATGCTCTCATCAAGCCGAAATAATATTTCTCCCAAGCATTGCTGCATAATTCTCATATTGAATTCGCTCGTATCTAGCGCTTGATGAGGCATTTTGTTCTCTGAGTCACAGACCATATATTATTAATTAACTGTTTTTAAAAGGATAATTTAACATCAAGCAAATGATACTAGGCATACAAGTTAAAGCGGTATGACAAATCAGAGATACCATTGATAATTACAACCCACAGTGACCCGCATCCTCGGTAATTGTGGACAGAAAAAAAATGTGGCCACTGTATCAATACTGGGACAGTTACAATGTAATTAAACAGCATAACTGACGTTACGCAGTAACGTGTTTTAATCCCGTTTACCGCGTCGAGCACCGCAGTATTTATCGGGTTGAGCCCAACGGGGTGCGGCATGGATGCCACCCCCCGATAAATACGAGGAGCACAAGACATCAGCGGTCACCGGGCCGCCTAATGAATGATGCCATCCAGGCATTCGCACTTCGTGTGCTGACGCATCCAAATCTGTTCCTGACAGATTTGTCTTTGAGCACTTTCTTTTCGACTGCATGGATGCCACCACTAAAGGGTGGTCTATGGACAGAGGGTGAGCAACGCCTGAAGCAGTTGCCGAGGCGGAGCAAAAGAAAGTATTTCGCCCTCGGGTGCGAGAACCCGAGTATAAAAACTTCGCGATAGCGACTCAGCATGATTATTTCTATACTGAAGGAACGACCTGCGTAGCATCAGAGCATAAAATTCAGCCTGCATGAG
>SXIZ01000095.1 GCA_005779525.1 Methylococcaceae bacterium | reverse complement strand
CTGCGATCCTGCGTCATTGCAAATAAGGCGATAGGCGCATATACCTCCGTGATTTTGGCAGTGGTTTTAGTCCCTAGATGCTCTGCTAAAGCCTGTAATTCCGCATAGTCCAGAATATATAAGCGTTTATCCTTTAATGCTTGGGAGAAGTCATCGCCAACCATCACCTTGGCATATTCACTTGCTGATAGCGGAAATTTTTTCGGCAACACCTCCAACAAGCGTAACAGCATAGGATTGGAGCCCGCTATACGTAGGTACGCAAACTGAGTATCGTCCATAAAGTTTTTTGCCAGTTTGGGTATAGCTAGAGTATGAAATATCTTGGCGTAGGCGTTGAGATTGTCATTGTCGGCATCCGTTAATAAATATTGCTGAAAATCTTGGTACAACTGCTTAAATTTTTGCACCTGACGGTTTTGAGGTTTATGCCGGTTATCGGTTACGACAGGCACAACAACCGCTTTGGTAAACGCCCACAAAAACTGTTTATGCTTGGTCTGCGCGGCAAGTTCTTCTGCTGTAAGGTTTTTAGCCAGTAATTTAGGCAGGATTTTCATTGCCAAATTAAAAAAGATACGCAGCAATAGCCATAGACTATTTAATAAATTGGCCCAAATACAATTAGCTTGTTTTTTAGCGGATTTTGGCGGGAGGGTTCGTTCACTCAGGCTATTAAGAAGGACGCTCAGAATAATCTCAAAAAATTTAATCGACCATTTGAGGGTAGGGAGATCGGAAAGATGCTCAAAATCCAGCACCTCCTCGGCCATCGGAATGCCATTTAAATTTTTTTTAGCTAAAGTCCAACGATAACGATTTTGCGCAGTATCTAACTGTGATTGTCGCTTCGAGGGATCTGGGTCGTCCTGGGGTAAACTCGGAATTTGCTGCTTGCAACCAAATAACTTCATAACTCACGCTCCTAATCTATACACATGGGGGTTGGAAAATCTTGGAAAGATCTTTTTATGGTTACTCTCCAAGATTGGAAATGCATCACCCAAAGTCCAGATAATCAATTAGGCACAGGACTATAAACGTCGCGACTCGTTTTAAAAAACTAGCAAAGCCTCTGACGTTTGTTTAGCGTGATGAATTTGGATATGACACATGGTTATGAACTATTTACAACCAACTCAACTAAGAGCGAGCATCTGATTAGCGTGCTTATGTGTCTAGTGTTTGCTTCACGGTAGCGGCTGACACCGTGGTCTGAAATCTATGGTGAAAGTGTATACAGTTTAAAAGTATAAATAAAGTGAATTATTTCACATTTTTTATAGGTGGCTCACCGCTCAGGCATGTCAATTTGGCACTGCAGGCCTAACAGATTTTAGACTGGGCAACGTTACGCTATCGATATATTCGATGGCAATATCGATTTTAACCGTTTTATTACGGGCTACAACCCCTCTACTATCATCCTCAGCTTAACCAGCACCCGCGTTAGAACGATCGGGTATAAATTTTAAAACTGATGAGGTCACTATGCATTTAATCAAACCTACTTTCTGGACCAAACCTACACGTATTGCCATTGGCGTTACCCTCGCCCTTTCTTCAGCGTATGTGCACGCTGATGCGGTAACCAACTGGAATCTTTACAGTATTTTAGCTACTAAAGGTGCCAATTCTTCTGTTGGCGGTAATAAAAGTATCGCGCTGAATTCCAATGTCGCTACCCGCATTCATGCTATTGAAGCGCGTGCAGTATTTGATGCCGTCAATGCCATTAAGCAGTTTAGTCCAAAGGGTTGTTATTACACTAGCCCAGTTGCCCAAGCGCAAGTGACCGCAAAATCGGCAGAGATTGCCGTGGCGCAGGCGGCGCATGATGTTTTACTAGGAACCTTACCCAATAATGCCGATTGGGCGCCAACACGTAGTGCTTTAGATGCAGCCCTGGCCAGTAATATCGCCACATTGGGCGTAGCCAGCAACGATCCAGGGATTAGTGCGGGTAAAGCCGCAGCTACGGCAGCATTAGCAGCACGCAGTGCCGACTTTTCACAAATTCGTACCACTTATACGCCGTCTACCAATCTAGCGATTAACACCACGGTCACTCCCAATACCGTCGTACCAAATGCGACAGGCAACCCAGGTGTCGGCGTTTGGCGTCCTAGTAACGGTGCTGCCGGGGTGGTTGATCCCATCACCGGAGCACCCACTGGCTTTAATGCCAACGGTGAAATTCAAGCAGCTGCGGCGATTGACTTCAACTGGAAAAATGTCACGCCCTTTAGTTTAACTACCGCTAAAAAACAACAGCTAGTTGCCCAAGTCCCGCCTGCCCTAAAAATTGGCGGCACGGAATATTTACAAGAATTAGAGTTTGTTAAAACCCACGGGCAAGATTCTGCGCATGCAGGCAAACGTACCGATGATCAGCTACTCCAAGCCTTGTTTTATAAATCTGATGCCGAGATCTTCACCAATGAGGCCGCCAGAATTGCTTCACAAGCAAGAAATCTAACCTTAGAGCAAAATGCTAGATTATTTGCCGCCTTGGATAATGCTTTGGCAGATGCGCGTATTGCGGCTTGGCAATCAAAATACGATTTAAGCTTCTGGCGCCCGATTAGCGCAATTAATGCCGATGCCAGTGGTAACGTCGCTAGTTACGATTGGAAACCATTGGCCACTACCCCATCACATCCATCAAACACAGGTGGGCATAGCACTACCGTTTCCGCCGGGGTAGAAATTTTAAGATCGGCATTTGGATCAGATAGTATTTTACCGTCCAACGCTACAGTCACCTTGACCACCCCTAGCTGGCTGATCGGCACCAATAATGGCACAGGCCAATTAAAAACCCCGATTAACGGTAAAGATGGCACCAGCCGTGATGTCAAAACCTTTACCCAATTACAACTAGAGAATGGCCGCAGTAGAATCTACTTAGGCGTGCATTATGCAAATGATGATTATCAAGGACAAAGCCTAGGCTTAGCGGTTGCCGATACCATTCTCAGCGAGCAAAAAGATCCTGCCATAATTGGCTTAAATCCGTTTAAAGGTAACGCCAGTGTGGCAACCTCAAATAACCTGAATGCGCTATTTGTTGCTGACTCTGCAAATTCAGGCTTTTTTGGCTTAGAAAAAGCGGAATAAGTTCTAATATCTGACTAAGTACGGCTGCTAGCGTCATTTTTGCTGCTAGCAGCCACAACAATTTAATTAGCTAAACTTATTTAGTCGACATAGGGCGCAAAAAGCTATTATCCCCTACTTACTTTTTTTCTTAAGATCCTGAGGTCGGTGTTGCACCGTTATTAAGCTCGTTTTTCTATGATGTTTCAACATATTTAGGCTAGCTACTTGAATATCGATAAAGTGTTTCGCCAATAGCCAACGTTACTCCGTTTAGCGCTAGTGCCCTTATTGGATAGCTATCCAGATTCTCTTTAAAACAGCTTTACCTACGTTTTTCTTCGTACAGAGAGATGGCTGGAATTGCGCCAGCTAGCATACTTCATTTGAGCCAAACCCCTCCCGCCGCGCCAACACATGAATATAACGCCCTAAATCACGAAATGTAGGGGTTCGACAATGACGGTATTCCAATTCGAATAATTCTTGAAGATCACTGTCTGCCAAGACTTCGGGGGTGAGATAATCGTGAAATACGCGAATGCCCGTCTGAGTGATGATGCTAAAGCCTGCGTGTTGGAGATGTTCCAGGATAATATGCGGATACTGAGGATTAGGAGGCGT
>SXIZ01000094.1 GCA_005779525.1 Methylococcaceae bacterium | reverse complement strand
GGAGCAGTTGCCGAGGCGGAGCAAAAGAAAGTATTTCGCCCTCGGGTGCGAGAACCCGATTAGAACAACGTCGCGATAGCGACTCAGCATGATTTTTCTATGCTACAAAAAAACGATCTGCGTAACATCAGTTATTAAACGCCTGTTCTTCAACCCCTCACTTTCGCACGCGCGTGACGGATACTCCTTGTGAACACGGCTTTAGTGCTAACTGTGCTAATGCAAATTTATTGACCAGCAAGGAGCATGACTATACTTTGGGATTTGTGGAAATTGACGATCAGGGGCAGCGCCAAGTCGACACCTTAATCCTAGAACGAGGCCCCAAGCACTTTCATAGACTGCAAACATTACCACCCGCCACGCAAGCTAAAGTATGTGCGGCCAATCCCGGTTGGTTAACCAGTGCCATGCAACAACAAAAGCAAACTCAGCTCAATACAGGTTTAGTGGCTACAGGTGCGAGATGAGAAACAGTATTGAATGCTGCGCTGCATATGGAACTGCGCCACTTACAACATTCTTCTGCGAATAATCCCTATTGGGTACTGCAGACGGACCCAGGCGTCTTGCTGACTCATGGGTTTATCAATCAGCAACATTTATGGTGCTTTATCGACCAAGCGCGGCTAGGCACCCAAAATGCAGAGTTACGCGCTAAGCAGTAAATTAGCGCAGCCCTGTAGCAATAGCCGCATAAACTGAATTTAGAAAATTGATTAAGTCCAAAGCTTTGAGCAACGGACTAGCCTGCTGGGCCTGGGTATTATTGACCGCAAAACGCTCCTCTACAGTTGGACTGAGTTCGCCCAAAATAAACCCCACCCCACCCGCCAGCAATAAACTGGAGCTGGAGCTAAGATACTGCGGCACATTATCGGTCAGTGCAACGTAGCGCTCACTGAGCAGCTTATCCTGCATTTGCAGTTGCAGCTGAGCGTTAAGAATTTCTGCATGTAAGGATTTGCTAGGGATCATGTGAGGTGGCTTTAAGCGCAGCTGTAGAAAAGCTGCTTTGAGTTGCAGGAAATTTCAGGTATTGGCTTTTACGACGGATAATGCCTAATAGCACTAGGCTAAGGCATAAACTGAAGGCCACGACCAGTAGCACTGCGCTGCTGGCCGACAAGCCATGTTCACACAAGAAGAGCGCAACCGCCAACATTAAGCCCAGCCAGGCGCCACTCAAAGTCAATGCCAGCAAAATTGCAGCACAGAGCATATGGGCGAGGCTCAGCCCAGCCAACTGTAATTCTAAGAAACTTAATCGTAAGCGAGTATGCAGCAAATTGCTTAATTCCTGCCAACAAGCCTCTAGATCGCGTAATAGTGACAAATCACTGACAGTAGACGCGGGGGCTGCTGCAGAGTCTTCCGCTTTCATCAGTCTAGCGCTTTCAGCGTCCGCTAAGTAAGCGGCTAAAGACGAAACCTGCAGCGACCGCAATGCCTAAGGAGCGAAAGGGATTGTCTTGCACGTAGCGATGGCAATTCTTCATCAGCTTCTGTTCGGCCGTCAGTAACGCATCACTTTTAGCACTAATAGCTTCTTGCACCTGGTTAGCCGCACTCGCAATGTCTTCTACGACTTCATTAACAGAATTTAAGGTTTTTTCTAAAGGTTGCATAATCATTTCTCCGTTATTTTAGACGCATATCGTTCTTTACAGATTTCACGCCACTGACGCCACGGACAACAGTGACTGCGCGGTTAATATCAGCTTTGGAATTTACAAAGCCACTAAGTTGTACGATGCCTTTAAAGGTTTCAACGTTGATTTCGCCCGATCTTAAACTGGGATCATCGAACAGCACCGCTTTGACTTTGGTAGTTAATACGCTGTCATCCACATATTCGCCCGTACCCTCATGTTTTGCCGTTGAGGCGCACCCCACGACCGTAGTTAACAAAAACGCAAAAACAAACGCGGTCATTAATTGAGTAAAAATTTTCATAAGACTATCTCCAACAGGTGAACAATCAAGATTATGCCTGAGTTGATTCGTACCAAAATTCACGTAATCACAACAGACATCAAGAGGCTAGGCCGCCTTATAACCTTTAACGAGGTATATGACGTAAATACGGCAACGCTAACATCCAGTAAATAACGTTACTGCTCTAAGCAGCGGTTTTTTACCTTGATACTACTTTAGCTGCATCTTGAATGTTAAATCGGTACGCTGTCGCACATAACTGCTGCGCTAAATGACCTGCGCTTTTACCGAGCATGCGTTGCAATAAAGCACATACACCTTATATGTTCGCTAACGAACCGACTGCACACCCTATTGCCACTAAGCTGGTCATTGATATTTTTTTGCTGTTGTAATGCATGTTGATTTTCTAGGCATTGAGCAGTTCCATAGCTCTGAAATTTTGCAGCGACCTGCCGCACTCACCTCTAGTAAGCCCACCATTCAACAACACATGCTCGGATTTTTACTCACTCAGGACAAGATTATGCGCACTAAATTACTTGCAATCACCGCATTAACAAGCCTCAGCTGCTTACCGTTAGCGCAAGCGGCTGATACCGTACAAGACCAACGCTGGTATGTTGCCCCGTTTGCGACTTTCATCAAAAGTGGTGGAGATCGCAATGCCAGTGATGGTTGGGGCGGCGGCATGGGCTTCGGTAAAATGCTGGATAAATATTTCAACGTTGAACTCAGAGGCTTTTACAACGAATTTGGTGGCACCAATGGGCCTTGGAATTTAGCGGGTGGCACCTTAGATCTACAATATTTCTTCACGCGTCAGCAGATTTCACCCTATATCGTGTTGGCAGCGGGTGGCATGAATACCTGTGCGTCTGCCAATTGTGGCGTGGGATTAATCGGTGAAGCTGGTGTCGGGGTTAACGTTGCATTAACAGATAACCTATTATTCCGCACCGATGTGCGCTATCGCTATAACAATAATCTCAATGCGCAAGTACAATCGGGCACCGATGAGTTTCATGATCTCACCGTCAATCTTGGGCTAGTCATTCCGTTTGGCGATAAACCGCAACAAATGGCACGCGCTGAGCCGCTACAACCAGAATATCAAGCCCCAGTGACCCAAGCACCCGAACCTAAAATTGATTGTGCGACGCAAGATGCCGATGGCGATAACGTCAACGATTGTCTTGACCGCTGTGCAAGTACCGTGCAAGGCAGTAAAGTCGATGTGAATGGCTGTCCGGTAAAAATTGTGTTGAAGGGCGAACACTTTCAATACGATTCTGCCGAATTAACGTTAAATGCACGCGCCATTCTTGACAGCGTCGCCGAAAGTTTACGCAACTATCCACAGAAAAATACCATCGAAGTACATGGTCATACCAGTAGCGAAGGCAGCAATGCCTATAACCAACGTTTATCCCAACGCCGCGCCAATGCCGTCATGGCTTATCTGAAATTAAAAGGGGTAACCAATAAATTGCTGACTAAAGGCTTTGGCGAAACCCAACCGATAGCAGATAACAGCACCGCCGAAGGTAAAGCAGAAAATCGCCGAGTTGAATTAATTTGGCTTGAGTACTAAGCCCATAACACGCAAGCTAGCTTAGCAAACCCGCGTTATGCGGGTTTTGTTTATCTAACATGCACGAGTATGTTCGACATCGCACAGAAAATTACGTATCACCTCCGTAGAATCAAGCTGCAATTGCCTGATTACTAAATCTAAATAGCTAAATTTGGCAACCTCCACACTATCACAGCTTTTATCTCACTCGTATAGGAACGCACCATGAACCAAAATCAAACTCATCCCAAATATCTAATTTTCGCCCTGTGTTTAAGCACAACGCTGACAATCATCGGCTGTAAAGAAAAAGGTCCCGCCGAACAAGCAGGTGCCAAAATTGATCAAGCCAGTGAACAAGCCGCGCAAAACCTAGGCAACTTGTCCGATAAAGCCAAACAAAATATTGAGGGCGCAAAAACTGCAGTCGATATCAAAGCACAAGAGGCACAAGTCGCCATTGCTAACTCGTTAGCTACCAACGCTGCTGTGCAATCTATGGAGCAGTCGAGTGCCCAAGCGGAAAAGCATATCGAAGCCACAACTGCCAATCTAAGTACACAAGCTGAAAACGCTGAAAATTACCTCGATGATGCGGCGATAACGTTAAAAATTAAGGCGGCCATTTTAAATGACCCCTTACTTAGCAATTCGCATATCGAAGTGAATACCAGCAAAGGCGAGGTAAGTTTAACTGGGCAAGTAGACGCGGCGCCTGCAATTCCGCGGGTAGAAGATTTAGTCAGAAGCCAACAACATGTGACCTCGGTGAAATCTAACTTAATGATCGCACTCCCTGCCGCAGGTAAACCTTAATGCGACCCAGACAATTTATCTTCGTTAGCAGCCTGTGCGTAATCACAACAACACTCAATGCCAGTCCGCAGAGTGATAGCTATATTTCAGGTTACGCTGCTGGATTATTAAAACACGAGTTAAAACGTGAACTGCCGACACTCAGCGTAAGTGATGGCGTGATTAGTCTGCCAAGCGCCGGGATGAATGCGGCAGAACAAAACCTGGCGGTCGAATTGTTATCTGACATTCCAGGTGTCACTGCCGTCAAAATGTCAACGTTGAATGACGTTACCCCCCCTACCGCAGAGATAAAACCCAATCAGATGCACGAGGCCGCTGCAAGTAAGGGATTAGCTACTACAACCTTACCGACAGGCATGTTACCGAAAGGGCATTTGTTTAAACCTTTACTCGCTGATCCTCGCTGGGCACATTTCTCAGCAGCCTACCGCAATTATCTAAGCAATAACTACGACGGCAAAAACATTGCGTCAGTCAGTTTTGGTGAGACCATTCCATTTTATCGCGCTAATTTTGGGCATACTCAAGCGCAATGGGAACTGGGGTTACAGGCCGGAGTGTTTAGTGATTTTAGTCTAGATGCCTCATCGACTGACTTACTGAATACTGATTTTATCGCCTCGATATACTCCAGCATACGAGTCCAGCAATTCTCAGTATTTGCCCGCTTGTTTCATCAAAGCTCGCATCTAGGGGATGAATTTTTATTAAGCCAATTAAATTCCAATTTCCAACGGATCAACCTGAGCTATGAAGGTATCGATTTAAAATTATCGTACGAACTGCCCTACGGCGTGCGGCTCTATGGCGGTGGTAGTGGTCTGTTTCATAAAGAACCCTCTAACCTAAATATTTGGGCGACCCAGGCTGGAATTGAATTTCGTAGCCCTTGGTTATTGGATTTTGCGGGATTACGTCCTGTGATCGCCGCAGATATCAAAAACCACGAAGAGAATAACTGGAATGCCGATATTTCTGCGCGTGCAGGCGTGGAGTTCGATAATTTACAAGTACTTGGCCGAAAACTGCAAATTCTGGCGGAATACTACAACGGCTATTCACCCAGCGGGCAGTTTTATAAGGATAAAGTGCAATATATTGGCATCGGCGCGCATTATCATTTTTAATTCTACAATGAGTCTTCAATACTCCACCCAACATTCGAAGCTTTGAATGTTGGGTTTAAAAACGCCTCAACCTTCCCTCTTTTAAACTCTCTTTAGCGTCAGGGATGAATAAAATAAAACTGTCGCAGCCCTATCGTTTGAATCTCAAACTCATTCCTACTATCCGGCCAAAGCTGCTGATCAAACCCTGGTGCGGTATTGAGCGTACTCAAGGCTAAATCCAGCACATAATGTTCCGTCTCGACCTGCCAACGTAGCGCCTTCCAAGGCACTGCAAAGAGTTTATTGCCTATAGTTAAGACCCCACCATAACTGACTACCGCATAGGCAATACCGCCAGTATTGGCATCCAGCACCAGATCATGGATGGCGCCTAAACTCTCACCGTGAGCATTACTTACGGGAGTGCCCAAAATCAAACTCGCACGACTCACCTTTTGCATTGCAAGATTTGCGGTGTGTAAAGGTTCAATGGCTTGCGGAGATCGAGGTGCGTTTAACGCAGCCTGACGCATTTGCAATGCTTCTAACCGTTCAAGCATCAGTTGATGTGTATCTTGCTGGACTTGCGTACATGCAGGCAGCGTCGCAATTAGAACAACTAAGGCTATGGGTAATAATTGAATTTTGGGCAACATAGTTTCCAGTCATGCGAAAACAAAAGGTTGGCGGGTTAATCTGGTAACTTGTCCTAAATAGCTAAGCTAACTGTTTCTGGGAGTAACACCAATTCAAAAAGGAAATTAAACCATTCGTGGCGAGTCTGTCGCACCATGATCTGTAGGATCAACCAGCCAGAATTATTCAGCGCTTTGAAGACTTTAATACTAACAATTCTAAGGCTCAGTGCCCTTACGCACATAAGCATGAATTCTTAACATGAAAACGCAGTGAAACTAGAGAATTAACCGCTTAATTATTTGATGTTACATCTATATGGGCTGAAAAGCGTGAAGCCCAACCTATAACGATAACATTCTCGAAAAGCAAGTCTGCAAAGACAAAAACGGCCTGATTACCACTTAAATTTTGCCCTCTTCGTATTTAAGAGTGGCAAGGGGATAAAACTTTTTACTGGATAACGTTAGTTATGATTAGCGATTGCATTAACTTTCACCTAAATTAGCCTTTACTGACTAGCTTCCCTATAAAGCGTTGGTAATGTTCGTTAGCAAACTGACACTACCTAATGTTTAGCATACTATCATCGACGCAGTACACCTCTTTTGTGTCATCACAGCGCACCGTGATGACACTGCATTTTTCTTTATAACTTAGGTATTCAACATGAAATTAATTCACTTACACCAAATTGGCTTACTCACAGGCACTTTATTACTGAGTGTTGCCAACATCAGTTTCGCGGCGGAAAGCCATGCGACTGAAGCTTTAAAACATGCAGAAGCGGCAGCAAAAAGCACCGATGACAAAAGCCTTGTCGAACATGCCGAAATTGCTAAAACCCATACAAAGGTCGCACACGAGCACTTGACTGCGGGATTGACCAGTCTGGATAATGCTATCGATCACGCCAAGCAAAAACATAGCGATATCGCTAAGAAAGCAGCCGAAGAAGCCGTGACGCATTTAAAAGCAGCACAATAGTAGTCATTAAGTTAAGATAGCAATCAGGCATAGAGTAGATAAATACTGCAGAATTTAAATGTCTAACAGCATTCAAATTATGCCGTGTTTGTCTTTCGACTCACGTGCGCTCCTTATCTCAACCTTAGAGCTTACTTCTATGCGCCGCCTGCAAATCAAACATCTCACCACTTACCAATTTTCTGAACCCGTCACCCTATTGGAGCACAAACTCTTGTTGCGCCCACGTGAAGGTCATGATTTACGCATTGAAAGCAAAATCCTCAACATCGTTCCTGCACATAATCTCAATTGGCAACGTGATGTCTATGATAATGCCGTGGCCCGGGTGACTTTTACCGAAGCCAGCGATTTTCTTTCGGTCGATAGCCAACAAATTTTATTGCACTATGATGATAAGCCCTTGGATTTTTGGGTAGCAGAATCCGCAGTTAAATTTCCGTTTAAATACGCAGGCTTGGATTTTTTTGATTTAGCACCTTATCTGACGGTCAATTTCAGAGAGGATGGGACGACATTACGCGACTGGCTTCGACAGTTTTGGTACGCCGGACAAATCGTTGAAACCTATTTACTCTTGGAGTGGATTAATAAAGCCATCGCCACGGGTTTTAGCTACCGCCAACGCGAAGCCCCCGGTGTGCAATCGCCTGCAACGACATTGAGTATGCTCACAGGCTCCTGCCGAGATTTTGCGACGCTGTTTATCGATGCCTGCCGTCTCTTGGGCTTAGCGGCGCGCTTTGTAAGTGGTTATCTCTATTCACCTAGCTTACCTTGGAGTCAAGGCGCAACCCATGCGTGGGCGGAAGTTTATCTGCCAGGTGTTGGCTGGAAAGGCTTTGACTCAACCACTGGGGAAGTCGTTGGCAATAATCACATTGCCGTAGCCGTGAGTCGTCATCCCGAACAAGTCCCGCCTGTTTCAGGCGCATTCACTGCAGTGCAGCCCCAAGTTCCGGTGATGAAAGTCATGGTGCAGGTTTCGGAGATTATCGACTAAATCTTACACGGGGTTTCTGCTTCTAGCGATTTGTCTCTTTGTCGTTCCGAACCTAACGAAACGACATTTTAGGCTTATTTAATAGAAAGTTGTTTAACTGCTTTTTACTTGCCGATGACTATACCAGCGATAAAAGCCTCGTTTAGCAACTTCTACAACCAGTAAATACACCACCACCATGCCCCCCAAAATCAGGTAAAACTCAAGGGGTAACGCCACTAAGCCAAAATAGGCTCCTATAGGCGTAAATGGCAAAACCGCACTCAGCAAGACTACCGAGAGAGAGGTTGCTACTAAAATCGGATGTGCACGACTTTTAAACGGATTACCTCGGGTACGAATAATAAATATCACCAATACTTGCGTGCACAGCGACTCGACAAACCACCCCGTCTGAAACAAGGTTTGTTCGGCTTTTAATACATTTAACAACACATAAAACGTTAAAAAATCAAACGCCGAACTGATCGGCCCAATCACCAGCATAAAGTTGCGAATAAAACGCATATCCATTACCCGCGGTCGACTCAGTTCCTCAGCATCAACTTCGTCTAAAGGAATCGGCAATTCGGAAATATCGTACAAAATATTATTCAATAAGATCTGCGTCGGCAGCATCGGTAAAAACGGCAAAAATAAAGCAGCGCCTGCCATACTGAACATATTGCCAAAATTCGAACT
This sequence comes from Methylococcaceae bacterium, assembly GCA_005779525.1. Lineage (GTDB taxonomy): Bacteria > Pseudomonadota > Gammaproteobacteria > Methylococcales > Methylomonadaceae > SXIZ01. Next base: position 534 of record SXIZ01000094.1, on the reverse strand, counting down.
GGTGCCCATCATGATATATTTCATGATATTGCCAAAGGTGCGCCGCCCTTCTAACACGCCTTCGTGCAATACCTGTAAATCCTGATCCAACAAAATCATATCTGCGGCTTCTTTCGCGACATCGACTGCTGACTCCACGGACAGCCCCACATCGGCAGAATGTAACGAGGGGGCATCATTAATGCCATCACCAAGATATCCCACCACATGACCGCGGGCTTTCAATGCCAAAATAACGCGATCTTTTTGCGACGGATTGACGCGACAAAATAGATTGGCTTTTTCGACCCTAGCACGCAAGGCATATTCGTCCATATTGGCGATTTCTTTACCCATTAAAATTCCAATTACCGGAATCTGTAATTCTGCGCACACATGTTGCGTCACCAGTTCACTATCCCCCGTGACAATTTTCACTGCCACCCCGCTGGCTTGTAATGCCGCCAATGCTGGCCCCGCACTGGCTTTTGGCGGATCTAAAAATCCTGCAAAGCCGGCAAATACTAATTCACTCTCATCGCTGATCACAGCATG
>SXIZ01000093.1 GCA_005779525.1 Methylococcaceae bacterium | reverse complement strand
GTGACCTACAACGCCGCACTCACGCTGGTTGTGGAAGACCCCGTGGCCAGCCTGCAACAAGCTGCTGCGATTGCTGCGGAAGTTGGTGGGTTCGTATAATCGGTTCGATCTAAAATACTATCCACAAAACGTTTTAATAAAGAAAACCCATTACGCGTGGGAATAATCATACTCACCAAAGGCAATTCTTTAGGTAATTTATAACGTACGCGCAACGCACCCGGCAAACGTGGATGTGCCATCACCTCAGCCGCAATACCTTTCGCCGCCAAAGATTTTTCAACTGCTCGACGGATTAATGGCTCAGCATATGGCTTTTCATGGATACCATTAGCCGTACTCCCGGGCGTTGCCCGCCAATGATATAAAATCCGCGAAATATGCTGAATTTCATTGCTAACGAGGGTTGCAGAGTAGCGTAATGCTAAATCGTAATCTTGAGCACCATCAAATGCGGGATCAAATCCCCCTAGACTCCGAACTTTTTGGGTACGATACACGCCCAAATGACAAATAAAATTGTGCGATAACAATAACTCAGGATTCCAATCGGGCTTAAAGTAGGCGCCATAACGCTGCCCTTGATCGGTTAACTTATCTTCATCGGAATAAATGAGCTGGACGTTCGGATGCTCAATGATTGTTTGCGCAACCCAAAATAAAGCATCGGGTGTGAGCACATCATCATGATCCATCAACGCCACATAATCTGCAGTCACTAACTCTAAGGCACTATTTGAGGCTTTAGAAATATGTCCATTTTGTGTACGGCGCATCACTTTAATGCGTTGATCTTGGGCAGCAAAGCGTTGTAATACCTCGGTGACATAAGCTTCAGTTGAGGCATCATCAGCAATACATAACTCCCAAAAAGGATAAACTTGTGCTAACACCGATTCGATAGCTTCGACTAAGCAATCTTGGGTCGGATTATAGACTGGCATCAAAATCGCAATTTTGGGTGCTGCTTTCCAGGTCTGGTAGGTTGCTTGATATTCGGACAATTTATGCCCAATATCACCATATCGCGCTAGCCATGCACTGTAATCGTGTACATTATAGTTATCCTCAAAAGTCACTGGCGGAGAATTTTCTGCAACTTCCTGGGTGACAAAATCAACACGACCGCCACGTCTCACCATAGACTTCGCTAATTTACGTGGCGTATCCTTCAGGAAACGCACCGTGCGATAGCTAATTTTATTATGTACCCGTTGCAAAACTGCTTCTAAACGCTCAACTTCAGCATTTAAGCCCTGCAATTGGTTATGCAATTCGGCGATGTGGTGTTCTTTACCCGCTAATAATTGTACAAAATGTGCACGTTCACCATCAAATTGGGCAATTAAATGCTGCTTCTGATTTTCTAAGCCTTCAAGCCGCAAAGTTAAATCAAACAAACCTTCATCTAAAATACGCCCTGTTTGTTCCCAGGCCGCAATATTTTGTTGATGATTTAGATTATGAATTTTCTCGGCATCGCGTTCCAATTCTAAAGCTGCTACTTTTGCTTCAAAAGCCTTAATATTTTTTTGATGATTTAAATTATGCGTTTTTTCGGCATCGCAATCTTGCTCTAAGGCCGCGACTTTGAGTTGCAAAGCCTTGATATTTTGCTGATGGTTAGCATTATGGGTTTTTTCGGCATCACGTTCTAGCTCAAGCGCCTCAACTTTTAAGTGCAATGCTTTGATGTTTTGCAGATGGTTAGCATTATGCACTTTTTCTGCATCCAGAGCCTGTTGCACTACCAAGAGCTGGGTTTCCACCACCGCCAAGCTTTTCTCAAGCTCTTTAATATTTAATTGGTGATTTTTATTGTGTATTTTTTCAGCATCTCGTTCTAACTCTAGCGCATGCACACGTTGCTCAAATGCACGGATACTTTTAGCATGATTTTGATTATGAACTTGCTCGGCATCACGCTGCTTCTGCAAAACAATGACTTGCTCTTGCAAAGCGGCTATGTTTTTTAAATGATTCTCATTGTGGACACTTTGAGCGTTTAATTCGCTGATGACACGTTTACGATCTTCCTGCAACAACTGCACTTGCCGCTCTAATTCTTCGATAGCTTCTTGTTTTAAGCTATAGAACGCCCCGGAACTGACTAAGGGTTTGGGGGTCAGCGCAGGAGGCTTATGTCGCAGTAATTCTGGGGCCGCAGGCCGAGCTTCAAGGATAAACTGAAACGCTGTCGCTTCAGGTTGATGTAATAATTTGCGACACGCGGCGGAAGCTTCAAGTCCAACATTCTGTAAATGTTCAACAATGACCTCGTCAGCTAAATCATGAATACTATAAGCCACATCTTGACACAGATAGCCGGCTTGCATGAGCATCCCGATACAGCCGTCTAGGGTGTAAAAGTGCAAGTGAGTGTCATCTAAAATACCTAAGCGCTCGTAATCAAAATGCCCTTGTAACAATTCCAAGCGGATTGAGGCATGCGCCACATTTGGAATTGAAGCAAGCACGCGGCCATTAGGCTTTAGATAGGGCTGCAAGTTTTTTAGGACGGCCGCTGGATTTTTCAAATGCTCTAAGACATCCGCGCAGAGTATGGTATCAAAGCGCTCCCCTGCAATTTGTGGTAACCAAGCGTCTTGATCCAAATCAGCGACTAGCGCTAAATCACAAAATTCTGCGGCCTGTGCCAACGCCTGCGGATCAATGTCTATGCCAACAACATGACACCCTAGGTCTTGTTTTAAAAAACGCGATAAATAGCCACTCGAACATCCTAATTCTAAAATGCTCTCACCACGTTTAATGCGGCGTGCCAGTCCCATATGCGAATCGTTTGCTTCATGGGGATTTAACTTAAATTCGTATTTATTATTCATTAAATGATGTCTTTTAATAATACAGCCACGCAAATTCGGTGAAGTTGCTTGAGCCAAAGCATGCTATAAAAGTTCTTATTCCGCCCAAAATAAGGGCAAAGCCTGCCATAACCACCATTGCTCGGGTAATTCTCGAATCTGAGCTTCTAATAAATTTACCAACTGCAACATTATTTCTTCTTCACTCAAACTATTGGTATCAATGGGCTCATAAAACCGCGCCGTTAATCCAGATCTCGATTCAAAAACATAAAACGGTACAATTAAAGCTTCGGCTTTTTTCGCTATGTGAGCAGCCCCTAATGGAAAACGTGCCATTCTGCCTAAAAATGGCAAATTTATACAGCCATTTTTATTATCTAAATAAGGTACATCGATAAATAATGCCATGACATGCTCATCTAGCGCACGGTAGATGGGTCGAACGAGGTCACCTTCGACCAGAAACGGTCCACCAAAACATTCTTGTAACCAACGTAATTTTTTTAAACGGTAGCGGTACTCTTCCTCAGGTAAGCCATGCGCATTTTCATCACCGCCATCGCGGGTAATAGTACCCACCGAAACCCCATGGGCTTGCATACCCACGCCCGCCATCCAAAAGCGTCCAAAGTGACCACTGCTTATAATGACGCGTTTTCCTGCTGCGCGAGCTTGGGTAATATATTCCAAGTTTTCCAAACGCACGAAAGCATCGACCTGTTCCACCGTGCTCAAGGTTCTAAAAAACCAAGTGTCTAAAGCTTCTCGTTCCATTAAGCCCAAAAAATAACGCAAATTTTGCTCAATTTCTGCCGGAGATTTAGTTTCAAAGACACTGTGAATTTGCTGTTTAATCACTTCGCAGTCCACGCCCAGCGGTACTTTGGCAAAACGTGCAATCAAACTGACAGATCGATAGGCGAGCACTTGCGGTAGCCGCGCCAATAAGGGTAGCAAAATATGATATTTAAACCAAAGATTCATAAATCCATTCAATAACTAGTTATGGCGCTAACCATGAATGCTCAAAATAAGTCACCCCTACCTCGGTCCCTGGCTGGCTGACTCTAAATTCACAGCAACTTTGAATGGAGTCATACACATGTGCACTGGTGGCATCAATCAACCAAATTTCCAAACTATAGACCCCAGATAATAAGGTTAAATGTGGTATTTCATACACCACACCAAACTCACGACCACTAATATGAAACAGTACCTTATCATCCAATACGGTACTGACCCCAAAACATTGCACCCCATCGTTACGCTTGATAATGATGCCAATATGCACATCATCTATCGCCAAAGACGCTTGCACGCTTGCCAGCACCTTGAGCGCAAAGCGCTCGCCAGTGCGATAAAGAGGTCTGCCGTGAGTATCAAAGTTGACATCCAATAAACTCGCTTCCGTTAAATGGGCCGTTAAAGAGCCGTTATCCTCAGAGACTGGCACAGGCTTTATGGTCGCACTGCTCACCGTGGATGAAACAGCCACAGAAACCCGATTTTGTTGGCGGACATGGTCGTTATAAAAATCGATCACCTCAGAACTTTTGCCCTGCATGCGCACGATACCCTTATCCAACCAGATCGCACGTTCACACAGCTCTTTAACATGATACAGACTGTGCGAGCAAAACAGCAAAGACTTACCTTGATCTTTAAACGCCATCATGCGATCCATGCTTTTTTTCTGAAAATGCTGATCGCCCACGGATAAAGCTTCGTCAACCACTAACACATCAGGGTCAACAGAGGTCACCACTGCAAACGCTAAACGCACAAACATACCGGACGAATAACTTTTTACGGGTTGTTTGATAAAATCCCCCAGCTCGGAAAAATCGATAATTTCTGGGATTTTGGCCAAGGTTTGTTGCTCATTCAAACCCAGCATTGCACAGCCTAATTTGATATTTTCCAAACCCGTATATTCTGGATGAAAGCCGGATCCTAATTCCAAGATCGCCGATACACGGCCATTGACAATGAGTTCGCCATGGGTTGGCTTTAACGTTCCCGCTAAAATTTTCAGCAAGGTACTTTTACCCGCACCATTATCGCCTACCACACCAAAAACTTCACCTGGCTCGCAATGGAAACTTACCTCTTGTAACGCCCAAAATTCTTCATGATATTTTCTACGCAAGACCCACTCTTTCAAACTGTCCACAGGTCTTTGATAACGCTGATAGACTTTGCCCAGTTGCTTAGCGATGACTGCACTCATACAAAATCCTTGGCACGAATAATGGTTTTTTGAAAAAACGCAATCCCAAATCCGAGTAAACAGAAGGCAAATAATAACACCCAGTAAAAGCCCTCACCGGGTAATTCACCACGAAGAATGACTGAACGATAAGCATCTAATAAATGATAAAAAGGATTAATATCATTCCAGCCTAAAAATTCTGGGGGGACCATTTCGACCGGGTACACAATCGGTGTTAAAAACATCAAAATAGTGAGCAACAAGCCAAGTGCTTGACGTAAGTCTTGAATAAACACCGATAAAATAGCAATGATATACCCCAGACCCAGACTAATCATTAAGCGCACCACAATGAGTAACGGCAGTATCCATAGATATACAGAGACTTGATCTAATAATACCCAGGTCGCGATAATAATAATGAGCAAGGCAATCAGCTCGGTCACTACCGTCGATAAAATGGGGACTAAGGGCAATAATAACGGCGGAATCGTACTTTTTTGCAATAATGCAGCATTCACAAATAATGCTGAACTTGCAGCGGTAATGGCATCTTGAAATGCCATAAACGGCATCATCGCAGCCATTAAATACACCGCAAAATGATAGGGATTATCAACTGCCCCTGGAATTCTGACTTTCATAATGACCGAAAATACAAAGGAATAAACCACAACCATTAACAGCGGCTGCAAAATTAACCAAAGTAAGCCAAACATCGTTCCTTTGTAACGACTGGATAAATCACGTTCAACTAAGAGACGTAGCGCATGAGCGTAGCCAGCAAGTTGCTTTACTGTTTCAAACATTATTTTCCATCTTAAATTTTTATTAACCCATTATTTTACACTAAGCCTAACGCAATCTACAGCTAAGCATGAATTAAGCCAACACCCAGCCTAGCGACTTCCAAGTTAGCATACTCTTCACTTAGCCGCCTAACTTAACAACACCTTGTAAATTCAAAATAAAAAAACCCACAAACTGAGCGGCTTTCATCACGGCGCTGCTCGCTCAGTAAAGTTTGATGCTGTGCGCCTCGCTAGCGCGCAAAAAATGTATGATAACTTGAAATAGTCTACCTTTTTTGCAGGGTACCATGATTTTGGATACTCCTTATAAACCTTCCCAAGGCTGATATAACTCAGAAACATCCACACCAAACATATCCAAAGCTCGACCAACGGTCTCATTGACCATCGCTTCGATAGTATTCATCTTGTTATAAAAACTCGGCATGGGCGGGAAAATGATGCCACCCATTTCAGTGACTGCCGCCATATTTCTGATGTGCACTAAATGCAAAGGTGTTTCTCGGGGCATTAATAGCACCCTACGCCGCTCCTTTAATGCGACATCAGCGGCGCGAGAAATTAAATTATCCCCAAATCCATGCGCCACTGCGGCTAAGGTTTTCATAGAACACGGAGCAATAATTAAGCCTTCAGTTTTGAAGCCACCACTGGCAATACTGGCTGCAATATCATCGATACCATGAGTCTTGTCCGCCAAAGCATATAACTCGGCTCGACTCATATTCAACTCATGCTTTAAATTGACTAAACCCGCAGAAGAAATAACTAAATGTGTTTCCCAAACGGACTGCGCTTTGAGCACTTGCAGCATGCGCACCCCATACACTGCCCCCGTTGCCCCGGTCATCGCAATGACCAAACGTTTTTTTTGCATGCCTTTCCTATTATGAAACCGTGTCCACCTAACTCAGCACACGGTGATTTAAGCCAAGATAATGAAATTACGCGCTAACTCCTGAAAAATTTCATTATAATTTAAGTATCTACTACTGGTGGAGGCACCCCATGCTTAAGTCATTTAAACTCTGTCACACGGGGTTTACCTTGCTTGAACTGCTCACAGCACTTGCACTCTGTATGTTGTTGGCACTAATTTGCTGGCCCACCTATCAAGACTCTCTCCGACAAGCCCGCAGAGGAGAAGCAAAAGGGGAGCTACTGCGTCTAGCTGATATGGAAGAACGTTGGCGTATGACGCATGCCAAGTATGCAAACTTAACTGAGCTCGGCGGCAATAGCGATAATCCACATTACCACTTTAACATTCCTCTATTTAACGCAATGGCGTTTACGATTACGGCCAGCCCTACGCAGCATAACAATCAACATTTAGATGTGTGCCAAACTCTGGAAATTACCCAGACGCACGAACTCACTAGCTTGGCGGCAAATAACTGCCCACACCCTTGAAAGCACCCAACAATTATAGCTGCCGCAAAATATCCGTGACTAACTGCGGCCCTTGATAAATTAAGCCACTGTAGATTTGCACTAAACTCGCCCCCGCCGCGAATTTTTCTTGCGCATCCGCTGCAGTCATAATGCCACCAGCAGCAATAATGGGGACAGCATCGCTTAACTCGGATTTTAACGCGGCCACCACCTGAGTCGCTTTTGCTTTCACAGGCGCACCACTCAACCCCCCAGCTTCTCTAGCCAGTGGATGATCTCCTAACATCGCTCTATCAATCGTGGTATTTGTGGCAATGACACCATCAAAGGCATGCTCCCGTAGTAACTTAGCAATATGCTTAAGCTCTACTTCAGACAGATCAGGCGCAATTTTAATGACTATCGGGGTATATTTTCCATGCTGCGCCTGTAAAACCGCTTGCTCTGCTTTTAACACTGCCAGCAAGCGATTAATCTCGTCGCCTTGTTGTAATTGACGCAAATTTTGAGTGTTGGGCGATGAAATATTCACAGTCACATAATCAGCCAGCGCGTAACTTTTACGCAAGCCAATCAGATAATCCTGCGCGGCATCAGCGATAGGCGTATCGGCATTTTTACCAATATTAATCCCCAAAATGCCATTAAATTTGCGCTTGGCGGCTTGCACAAGTAAATGCTCAATCCCCGCATTATTAAAGCCCATACGATTGATGATCGCTTGCTGCTCAGGCAAACGGAACAAACGTGGCTTGGGGTTTCCGGGCTGCGGGCGAGGTGTAACCGTTCCGATTTCAACAAATCCAAAACCCAAAGCCCCTAAGGCATCAATATAATCCCCATTTTTATCCAATCCAGCAGCTAAGCCTAAGGCATTTTTAAACTCTAACCCCATGATGCGCACTGGCTTAATCAACTCAGGCGCACTAAACCAGGGCATAACACCCAACTTATAAGCCCATGACACACTATTCAACGTGTAGTTATGTGCCACTTCGGGGTCTAAAGCAAACAACAGCGGACGGGCTAAAGGATAAATATTCATGGTTTAATGCACACTCTCAAGTTGATAGGGTTGAAGAGCAATCGCCGTTTTACGTTTTAAAATTAAATCTAGCGTCAATTGGGCGGCAGCAGGCGCCATCGTCAAGCCATTACGAAAATGGCCCGCATTAACACTCAAATTGCTAATCTCAGGATGCCTTGCAATATAGGGAATCCCCAAGTCCGTGCCTGGCCGCAACCCCGCCCAGTGCTTAACAACCGGAAAAGATGCCAAATCTGGCAAGATACGGGTGGCAAATTGCGATAATTCGCTATGAGTTTGACTATTCAGGGATTTATCAAACCCAGCATATTCAACTGTACTGCCCACCAGGATATGTCCATCAGCGCGCGGAATTAAATAACGACCATGATCTAACACCATAGTGTTTAATGCCTCAGGCTTTGCCGCGTATAACAGCATTTCACCTTTGACGGGCGCAACCTGCACCTCGCAAGGTGAGCCCAAATTAAAATACTGCTGCCAAAATTCACCCGCCCAAGCACCCGCAGCCAGCACCAATTCATCGACAGGCAATCGCCCTTGACTCGTGAGCACACTTTGAAGCCGTGAGTTTGTAATTTCAAACGCCTGTACTTCGCACTGCTCAATAATTTTAACGCCCATTACTTTTAAAGTCGCATGCACCGCTTTAAGCAGACGCGGATTGCGTGCTTGCCTAATTTCGGGCAGCCACAAGGGCTGCTGCATCTCTGCACACACACTACCCAACAATTCTTCGCTAGGCGACTCGTACGCAATGCCATTTTGCTGACACCACACTATTGCGTCGTTAAAATCAGGATTCTGGCAAATCAACATACCACTTTGGATAAATTCGGGATCTATGCCGCTTTTAGCCTGCAACTGCGCAATGAGCTCTGGGTAAATTTTATGACTTTGAATGACCAGTTGGGTGATAGCCTCAGCTTGTCGCCAAGGATAAATCGGCAATAAAATTCCACCGCCCGCCCAAGACGACTCCTGCCCCACCCAATTTTTTTCAATCAGCGTCACACTAGCGCCAGCAAGCCTGCATTCATAGGCTACCAGCATTCCAATAATGCCTCCGCCAATTATGGTGATATCAGAAATCGTAGACATGTTTATCAGAATAGAAGACAATCAAAAGCGAGAGGAGAAAAAAAACCTTATTTTTTTTACTGTAGTTAGATATCATATTCTACACTATCAAACTTCTCTCAAGTATTTATGTTTATGGGTTACAGATTGTAGATAAGCAATCAGAACCTTAAAATATTTTGCTTTTTGTTGCATTAAAACAACAATATTATAAAAATTTTAGATAAATCACTTAGGTACTTGATTTATCTAAGAAGATACTTCGCGGCAAATACAGTCTAAAACTTGTAAGGAATTAGAATTACTGCTATTATTCAGTCCGTGAAAACCGAGTCTGTGTTGTATAACAGCAAACACACCGAAACAATAATAACCTCTCGAGGGGGAACAATGACTTTTAAAAAATCGAAATTAGCCTTAGGTTTTGCAGCAATATCAGTAGCAGGGGCGTTCGTTGCGCCACAAGCTATCGCCGGTTCTAAAGCAGAAGTCGGCAATTCTAAAGTTCAAGCATTAGAGTCTCAAGTTAACCAAATGGCGGACATGCTAAGAAGCATGCAAGCTGAATTAGACGCAGTGCGCGCTGAAGCTAATCGCCCTGCGCCTGTTGCAGCAGCACCTGCTCCTGCAGCCAAAAAATCTAAAGATAATATGGTGTTCTTCCGCGGTGGTTTTGCCAGCATGGACCAAAAACGTAACGGCGTATCTATTAAAAGTGATGTAGCTGGCAACCAACTCGGCCTAGGCTTACCTGGTGGTCAAGCAGATAAAGATGCTTGGTATATTGGCGCAGGTTTTGATTTTAGCGTGACTGACGATGTTTGGGGAATCGCACCCAACACTGAAATCCTCGGCGAATTGATGTTTGAATACAAAGAATTTGCTAGCAATGTCCAAGGCAACTTGTTGACGCAACAACCTACCTCTATCGCTGGCCCAACTCTGGCGGCCATAGGTGCAATTCCTGGCTCTGCAATCCCAGGATTGGCAGGCGGCGCAACACGTAACGTGACTGTGAACCAGCTAACTGTCTCTGCCGCACCTAAAATTAAATTTTTGAAAGGTAGTGATTTCAGACCTTGGATTATCCCTGTGGGTTTTGCAATGCACGTTGTAAGTCCTCCATCAGAGTCTATTACTGTACTTAACCCAGGCATCATGTTCGGCGCAGGTGCTGATTATCGCTTATGGAAAGATATTTTCGTAGGCTTCGATGGTCGTTATCATTTAACCAGCAGCGCTGCTGACGGCGTTAACACCGATGGCTTTACTGCTGGTGGATACCTTGGTTTAGGTTTCTAAGTTTCTTAACTTAAAAGCTCCCAACCCCAAAAAAGGGAAGGCCATACCAGCCTTCCCTTTTTTTATGGCTGTTATAAAACGTAGTTCGACAACAGGCATCTGTGCTTAAATATGCACCTGAAAATTTACCCCAGTGCACAATGAAAACCTTATATCCCGACATCACACCGTTCGATACTTTTTATCTCGACACTTCCAGCAACCATAAAATCTACGTAGAACAATCAGGCAATCCAGACGGAATTCCTGTGGTTTTTTTACACGGTGGCCCATGCTCTGGAACGAAACCAGACCACCGTTGTTTTTTTAATCCCAAGGTTTATCGCATTATCTTGTTTGACCAACGAGGTTGCGGCAAATCACTACCCTTTGGTGAATTAGTTGATAACCACACAGCTGCGCTGCTCGAGGATTTAGAAAATATTCGCATTCAGCTGCATATTAGACAGTGGTTATTATTTGGGGGCTCTTGGGGCGCGACTTTAGCCTTGCTTTACGCACAACAGCATCCCAAACATGTCAGCGCACTGATTATTCGCGGCGTGTTCCTCGCACGCAAGACGGATCTGGATTGGTTTATCGAAACTGGGGCAAATAAAATTTATCCAGAACAGTGGCAAAGACTCATGCACTGCATCCCCAAAAGTCATGCAGCCAACCTGCTGCATGAACTCTATACGGCGCTTGAGAGCGACGATGAATTAACCCAGCGACGCATTGCCAAAGAATGGAACGCCTGGAATGCGCAAGTTGCCTTGGGTAATGCCTTTCAAGTCAACAGCGAATCGCAACACGTACACGAGCACTTAGTGAAGCAAGTGCGCATGGAAGTCAATTATGCTTACCACAATTACTTTATAGCAGAAAATCAAATCCTAAAGAATTGCGATCGTTTACAACATATTCCAACAATCATTATTCATGGTCGCAACGATTTAGTTTGCCCATTAGAAGCCGCCGATAGCCTACATAAAGCCTTGCCCCATGCGCAATACATCGTCTTACCCCATTCAGGGCATATTGCTAAAGGCGACGAGATGCTAAATGCACTGGTCAGCGCCACCGATAATATGGCATTATTATTATCATCCTAACCCTATGATGCTTCGCAAATGCTGAAAAAACTGACACCCGACTGGCAAAATTGGATTATTGAAAATTTGCAACGTGGCTGCACGCCCGAATCGTTGCTGGAACCCATGCAAAAAAACCATTTTTCCCTCAGCGACGCTCAGCAGCATATTGAGCACATTAGGGCAGAATTAGCTAACGCACCTGCCGCGACTGTTGACGACAGCGTTGCCTATATTTATGAACCCAGCCGGATACTTTCTGGTAACAATATCATCCTTAAAGATAAAGTGGTTACGGTCAGCGCCCGCATAGCACAACCCGATATCGTCGTCTTTGAGAATTTTCTGAGCCCCGAGGAATGTGAAACCTTGATTGAACGCTCGCGCGAAAAACTGCGTCGCTCTACTGTCATCGATCCAGAATCCGGTGAAAAACATATTATTGATAATCGCTCCAGCGATGGCTGTTTTTTTAAACTCAATGAAGATCCCTTTATTCAGACTTTGGACGAACGTATTGCGGAGCTCATGAACTGGCCGCTAGAACACGGTGAAGGCATACAAATACTTCGCTATCCTGTCGGCGCAGAATACCGTCCGCATTTTGATTATTTTCCACCTGAACACCCGGGTAGTGCCAAACATATGGCCAAAGGGGGGCAACGGGTTGCGACTTTAGTCATGTATCTGAATAATGTCCCCAGCGGCGGCGAAACGCAATTTCCCTCAATCCATTTAAGCGTCACACCTCGCCAAGGCTCAGCCACCTATTTTGCCTATCTTAATTCCCATGGGCAAGTTGATCCTGCTACCCTGCACGCAGGCACGCCCGTGCTAGCAGGCGAAAAATGGATAGCTACCAAATGGATGCGGCAGTTTCCTTACTAGCCACTCACTCTGGTTTAATATGAACGCTAGCAAACGCCTTGCCATTTTTGATCGCTTAGCCATAGCGATCCCCGATCCGCAGACTGAATTAAACTACACCACCGCCTTTGAACTCCTGATTGCCGTAGTACTCTCTGCCCAGGCGACCGACAAAAGCGTAAACAAAGCCACAGCGATCTTATTTCCACTCGCAAACACCCCTGAAAAAATACTTGCTCTCGGTGAAGACCATCTAAAAGAGACGATCAAAACCATAGGCTTATTTAATAGTAAAGCCAGCAATATTATGCAACTGTGTCAGAAATTACTGCGTGATTTTCAAGGTCAAGTCCCGCAAACTCGCGCCGAACTTGAAAGCTTAGCTGGCGTGGGTCGAAAAACCGCAAATGTTATCCTAAACACAGCCTTCGGACAGCCAACCATCGCGGTAGACACCCATATTTTCCGCGTTGCCAACCGTACGGGCTTGGCGAGCGGCAAAAACGTGTTAGAGGTGGAATTAAAACTTGAAAAAAGCACTCCAAACAAACATAAGCGTGCAGCGCATCATTTATTAATCTTACTCGGACGCTACACGTGTATCGCCCGAAAACCCCACTGTGATCGCTGCCCGATTCACGATTTATGCGAATATCCTGACAAACAGCCGATTGACAACCTCAACAAATAGATTGAACTATTTAGCTTAAACTAAGTCCACGCTATTAAAGCTTAAGGTAAATGTTTTAAAATAGTTACCTACACTTTTAATAATAACTGACGTTACGCAGTAACGTGTTTTAATCCCGTTTACCGCGTCGAGCACCGCAGTATTTATCGGGAATAGCCCGGAAGGGGTGCGGCAGGAAGCCGCACGGTGGCAAAGGGGCAGGACGCCCCTTTTGCCACCCCCCGATAAATACGAGGAGCGCAAGACATTAGCGGTAACCGGGCCGCCTTTTCTTTGAATACTTTCTTTTGGCGGAGCAAAAGAAAGTATTTCGCCGTCGGGTGCGAGAACCCGATTAGAGAAACGTCGCGATAGCGACTCAGCATGATTATTTCAATGATACAGAAAAGCGATCTGCGTAACATCAATAAATATTTAGCACTTACCCTCAAATAGCTTTTGAGCACTCTAGTTTTTCTCTATAATGTTATATAACCACAATAACTATAATTAATCTCCACGAGGACTGATATGAAAAAATTAAACAAAGCTCCACTAATCGCAGCAATCGGCACCGCATTGGTCTCAGGCACTATGATGACCGCCGTACAAGCTGAAACCAACCCCTTTGGCATGAGCGAAATGTCACAAGGTTATATGCAACTTGCAGGTGTCGTACCCTTCGAAGATTCTGCAAAACCAGCGGCAAAAGCCAGCGGTGAGATGAAATGCGGTGCAGGCATGGATATGGGTGCCAGCAAAAAAACCGAAGGTTCATGTGGCGAAGGTAAATGTGGCGCCATGATGACCGATGGCAAAATGAAACCCGGTTTAGAAAAAACGTGTGGTGCCATGATGAAAGGTAAAGAAGGTGCATGCGGCGAAATGGGCACGCCTGCCAAAGCTGATGCCGAAATGAAATGCGGTGCTGGCATGAAAATGGATGGCGGCGCTATGGATAAAAAAGCCATGGATATGGCTTGCGGCGCTAAAATGAAATAACGCGCTACAACCTAAATCACAAGGACGTGATTCTTCCCTTTATTTCAAGCAGTAAATATGCTGCATCTAACTTCTACCTATAGGTGTTCTAATGAACACAATTCTAAATTCAGTTC
>SXIZ01000092.1 GCA_005779525.1 Methylococcaceae bacterium | reverse complement strand
GTCGTCGTATCGAAGTTCGCTTCCCTGACTCAACTGCCAACCCATATTTAGCATTCTCTGCAATGATGATGGCTGGTTTGGACGGTATTCAAAACAAAATTCATCCTGGCGATTCTATGGATAAAGATTTGTATGACTTACCTCCTGAAGAAGAGAAAAAAATCCCTCAAGTTTGCCATTCTTTAGATCAAGCTTTAGAAGCTTTAGATAAAGATCGCGACTTCCTAACTAAAGGCGGTGTATTTACTGATGATGTTATTGATGGTTATATCGCACTGAAAATGCAAGAAGTTACACGTATTCGTATGAGTACACATCCTGTTGAATACGATATGTATTACAGCTTATAATTCCTGCACACACTCGCTTAAGAAGAACGCCTCGTTATGGGGCGTTTTTTTTGTCTGTGATTTATATAGGTGCAATTTTATGCACCTTCCTCCAATTTTATTGTGTTTTTAGTGCATAAATCACCCGCATTTAGTCAACTCGCACTAGTTTCGCCCCAAAATGAGAATTGGCATTTAATTTGCGTACAATTTGGTAATCTTTAGCTTTTTTGCTCCAGCCACTCATCGTGCATAAAAAAATTCTTGACCATCTCAATGAAGCTATTCTGTTGTTTGATAACGAGCTTAGCTTGCAATTTATCAACACTGCTGGCGAAGTTATGTTTGGCGATAGCGCGCGACACCTCACCACGCTAACGGCTTATGAGTTATTTAGTCATGACACCTCATTTATTCATGATCTACAAAACTGTGTACATACCAATGATGCGCTGGTAAATCGTGAACTCAGCTTACATCTAAGCCATCACTGCGTCACCGTGACCTTGAGCGCCACACCGATTTTTGAAAATAATCAAACCACCGGTATCGTCGTAGAATTACAACAACTCGATAGGCATTTACGCATTTCCAAAGAAGAGCAACTTTTAACCCAGCAAAATACCGCAAAAATGCTGGTACGTGGTTTGGCGCATGAAATTAAGAATCCCCTGGGCGGTTTACGCGGAGCAGCGCAGTTATTGGATATGGAACTCACCGATTCGGATTTGAAGGAATACACGCAAATTATTATTGCGGAGTCTGATCGCCTACAAGGCTTGATGGACAAAATGCTGGGGCCGAATAAACCCCCACAAAAAAGCTCGCTCAATGTCCATGAGGTATTAGAGCGTATTCGTTATCTCATTACCGCAGAAGCCTCGGGTAGCATCACTATCAATGCGGATTACGATCCCAGTATTCCCGAAATCGTGGCGGATAAAAATCAATTAATTCAGGCTTTACTCAACATTGCGCGCAATGCCATGCAAGCAGTAGATAAACATAATGGCATCATCACCCTGAAAACTCGGATTCACCGCAAGATGACCATTGGCCGTAAGCGTTACCGCCTGATTTTACGGGTTGACATTATTGACAACGGTCGAGGCATCGAACCGGAAATGATGCATCAGATATTCTATCCTATGATTACTGGGCGAGCCGAGGGCACAGGCTTAGGCTTATCGATTGCCCAATCCTTAATAAACCATCACAACGGCCTAATTGAATGCAGTAGCGAGCCTGGTAACACTGTATTTTCAATATATTTACCGCTGGAGCAAAACCATGACACCAACTGATAATATATGGATTATTGATGATGATAAATCAATACGCTGGGTTTTGGAAAAGGCGCTACAAAAAGCCGAAATTGGTTGTCGCAGTTTTGCTCACGCCAAACCTCTGCTGGAAGCCTTAACCAAGGAATCACCTGACGCATTATTAACAGATATACGCATGCCTGATATTGATGGCATACAGTTACTGCAAAAAATTCAGCGCGACTATCCTAGCCTACCCGTCATTGTCATGACCGCGCATTCTGATTTAGAAAGTGCCGTGTCCGCTTTTCATGAAGGTGCGTTTGAATATCTACCCAAGCCATTTGATATTCAAGAAGTTATCGCCTTAGTTAAACGCGCCTGCATCCATGGGCGACAACAACAAGCCGTCACCGAGAAATCGGCTCCTTTAGCCACGACACCAGAAATTATCGGTGAAGCTCCCGCCATGCAGGAAGTTTTTCGTGCAATTGGTCGCCTTGCGCGTTCACATATCACGGTCTTGATCAATGGTGAATCAGGCACAGGAAAGGAATTAGTTGCCAAAGCTTTACACCGACACAGTCCTCGCAATACCAAACCTTTTATTGCACTTAATATGGCGGCAATCCCTAAAGATTTAATGGAATCTGAATTATTTGGGCATGAAAAGGGCGCATTTACAGGCGCCCAGGCGCGTCGAGCAGGCCGATTTGAACAAGCGAATCACGGCACGTTATTTCTAGACGAAATTGGAGACATGCCCGCAGAATTACAAACTCGCTTACTCCGAGTTTTAGCTGACGGTGAATTTTATCCTGTTGGCGCCTATGCTTCAGTGAAGGTCGATGTCAGAATTATTGCGGCTACACATCAAAATTTGGAAAGCTTGGTCGCTCAAGGACGCTTTCGTGAAGATTTATTTCATCGCCTCAATGTCATCCGTATCCATATTCCACCTTTACGCGAACGTAGTCAGGACATTCCATTATTAATGCGCCACTTTCTTGCGCTCGCCGCAAGCGAGCTCAACACTGAGATCAAGATACTGGCACCCGAAACCGAAGCGTTTTTAAGCACCTTAAAATGGCCGGGCAATGTTCGTCAACTGGAAAACATCTGTCGTTGGCTAACCGTTATGGCTGCAGGACGAGAGATTCATTGCAACGAACTTCCACCAGAACTCAACGACACCACGTCTGAAAAAACTGGACAGCCCACTGTGAGCAATTGGAAACATGCCCTGCGCTTAGCGGTGGACCAACAACTGCTAAATCAAGAACCTGAAATCGCAAAGCATGTCATCAACATTGTTGAAACCATTTTGATCCAATCAGCCTTAAATTATACGCATGGGAAAAAACACGAAGCCGCTCTAGTATTAGGCTATGGACGCAATACTTTAACCAGAAAAATCCAAGAATTGAATATTGATTGAAGGTTTGCTTTTGATAGGCAATAAAAAACGGCAGTTCAGAGATACTAAACTACCGTTTTAAGAAGAAAACTATTAATATTAAGCGCGTTCTAGCAAGTATTTTTGCACGCCAGTTAATATTTCAGCATTTGCTTGCGAAACCGACATTTGTTTAGCTAAATATTTTTCTACACCGGTAAGCGCTTCACTGGATAAGACAACCTGCTCTGCCGAGGCATCAACATCGACTTCAGTAGCAGGAATATATTCACCTTCGATACTCGCGCTTTCGGCAGCTAACTGCAATTGTGCAGATTCGATTATTGCTTCAACTGCAGCCAGATATTTTGCTACACCTGTTTCTTGCGCAACAACTGGCTCTTCAACTTTAGTTACTGGATTTGCTTTGAGCTGCTGAGCCTGATTAACTAAGTATTTAGCGACACTGCTAGCCGAAGGCTTTTCTTTTTCGCTTGCTGATTGCGCAGCCACATATTTAGCAACTCCACTCACCACAACCTTATTCACTACGGCATTTGCATGCGCATCTAGATATTTGGCAACCCCACTCTGCACCTTCACTTCTTTAACAACTTTGGGTTGCTTCAATACGTACTTGGCCACTCCAGTTGGCGCAGGTGTTTGGCTGGCAATCACAATTTGACGTGCTAAATACTTTGCAACTCCAGTCACTGCCGGCCTAGATTTAGCGAGCTGTTCTTGTTGTTGTAAATACCGGCCTACGCCTGTCGCCGCAGGGCTCTCATCTTCAGCCGCAGCTTCATTCGAGTTATCGGACTCTTGCATTGCAGCCTCCGCCTTTTGTTGTGCAGCTAATGCTTCAGCTTCTAGATATTGTGCGATTAATAGCTGTGCTGCGGCATGCTTAGCGCGTTTACTTTGAAGTAACTCATAACGGGCAACGCCAGTTAACCCAGCATCTTGTGCTTCAAGCTTTTCGATTGCTGCCAAATAGTTAGCCACGGAGCTTTTTTTAGGCTTATCTTTAGCGAGTAAACTTTGTTGCGCCAAATATTTTGCGACCCCACTTGCCACGGTCGATTCTTTTTCAACTTTAGCAACGTATTTAGTAACTCCGGTATCAACAGGCTTATCTTTTTCTGCAATGGATTGCTGCAGTATATATTTTGCCACTCCGGTGACTTTATGCGTATCCAGTTTCTTTTGATACTTTGCCACACCTGTAACAGCAGGAATGGTACTCAGGTATTTTGCAACGCCAGTTAAAGCCTGAGAATCGTTACTCTCAACTGGTTTACTTTGCAACACCTCTAATTGTTTAGAAGGTTGACTGGAAAACAGTTCCGTTACAAAACTGATTAATAAATTTTGCGCCATTTTTTAACCCCTGTTACGCATCTAAATTCAACTATAGTCGTATTTTTTATATTTCTTTTGCTACTACGACTCGTCTATTGCAGCGTGCCATCACACTTGCAACACTAAAACTTACACTATTCCACTTAATTACTATGCCATTCTCAGTCTTGCGCGCTTGGACATATTAGGCAGGCAATTGATACTTCAACAACTAAAGATGACTAGATACTATACACATTTACGGTGTTTCACTGTTAAATTTTTCATTCGTGCTTAATCAACAAAACCCATAGCAGGCATAAGCCTGCTATGGGTATATAGATTACTCTATACGTTATGTTATTTAAAGCACAGCGTGCACATGCTTGACGACATTTTCGACAGTAAAGCCAAACTCTTTGAACAAAAGTCCAGCGGGTGCAGATTCGCCGAAACGATCTAGACCGACGATTTTACC
>SXIZ01000091.1 GCA_005779525.1 Methylococcaceae bacterium | reverse complement strand
GTAACAGGAATTTTATTTCTTCTTGTTTTTATAAGTCTCTGTTCACAGCAAATTGAATGTAATGCTTAGAAGTGCAGTAGTATCTGCCTTACCGCAATTTATTGCATCCAAAACTCCATAAGAATCCATCTTTTTTTGCATCAGAGCTTATACGCTTTGCAGCATTCGCCCTGGGCTGAAAAAGTGAAGATTTGGGTTTTTATCTCCATAGAGCTGCGTTTAAGAGTGGGATGATTAAGCTTGTTGCTATTTCGCTGCTCGGCGTTTTTGTAACTGACGAATGACGCCAGCGATAAACAACAGCGGACAAACCACGCTGCTTTAGCAAAAGTAAAATACGACCGCATATCCCAAATGCCTGTGCGGATGCAATGGTCATTGCTAACGGGTAAATATGTCGCCTGCTGAATCTATTGCCAAGTCGTCGACAGCTAAAATTACCCCATTGTATTGGTCTATCACAACATAATGTCGATACAACCAACTCCCTTTATCTATCCATCATTTTGCAGACGCTATCAGTACACCTAGGCGAAGTTGTGCCGAGGATTCTTTGAGTAGATAGTTAGACAAAAGCTATGTTGTGAATTATTAGCTATATTCGGTAATTCATTTGAGGCTTGATAATGAGAAGTACAATCTCCGCCCGCGGCCAAACCGTTATTCCCGCTGAAATTCGGCAACAGTTTCATTTATCGCCTGCAGATCGCTTGGAATGGATAGTTGATGCTGCAGGTATCCACGTTAAACCAGTAAAAAGTAATCCAATAAAAGCGTTTCGTGGTCGAGGAAGTGGTGGCTCCGTTGCTAGGCTTTTGGCCGAGCGACATCAGGATCAGCGCCAAGAATGAAACGTTATCTTTTGGATACATCAGCGTTGTTGACACTTAGAGATAATGAGCCAGGCGCTGATCAAGTCGCTGACATTCTGTATGCTGCGCAGCAAGGAAAAGTGCAGTGTTATGGTTGTTTTATGTCTTTGTTGGAAATACTGTATCGGGTTTGGAAAGATGAAAATGAGCAGGAAGGGCGCTTGGCTTATCAACAATGTCTGTCGCTGCCCATTGAATGGGTGCATGAAGATGCGGCATTATTAGAAAAAGCTGCGGCAATTAAGGCTAGCCATACTTTGTCCCTTGCTGATGCCTGGATTGCCGCGACTGCAATCTTGCAGGGCGCGTACTTGGTGCATAAAGATCCTGAGTTTGAGGTATTAAACTGTCAGCAATTAACGCTGCCTTATAAATAGTCAGGCATAAATCTTTTACAATTCGGGTAGGTTAGCATAACTAAATCAGCGCAATACGAACCACTACCGAGAATTAAAAATTGTTGGGTTTGATAGCGAGTGCTTGCCAGAAAACTCCTGTTTACAAAAAATGCCCAAACATTCAACAAAATAAAATCTGACATCGCCGTTTTTTCAAATCTTCGCGGATTATTTTAAGTCCAGCCCAGTTCGGCTTTGCAGTTATATCAACTTAGAACCATATTCTTTGAGCTTATAAAAAGTAAAAATGATTACACGAATGACAGTCGCTGTAAGCAAACCAGTTCTAAAAACAATAATAATGGCTCTAATTCCGCGTGCTCTATTCTTGCCACATGCTGTATTTAGTTTAAAGATTAGCGCTTGCGCAGTAATAAGGTGCCGACCCCTTCGTCGGTGAACATTTCCAGTAATACCGCATGTTCCACTCGACCATCGATAATATGTACGCTGTTAACACCGGCTTTCAAGGCTTCCATGGCACAACGGGTTTTGGGGATCATGCCGCCTGAGATCGTACCGTCTTCGATTAAGGCTTCAATATTCGAAATCGATAAGCCAGTCAGTAATTGTCCCGATTTGTCCAAGATGCCGGGGATATTGGTTAGCAGCATGAGTTTTTCGGCTTTGAGTACTTCCGCCATTTTACCTGCAACTAGATCGGCGTTGATATTGTAAGAATGTCCGTCAGTACCGACGCCAATTGGGGCAATCACCGGAATAAAATCACTGGCAGCCAGCATTTCCACCGCACTGGGATCAATGCTTTGTACTTCGCCGACATGTCCGATATCGATAATTTCAGAGGACTGGCTTTCGGGCATTGCGCGGGTCATATTAATTTTACGCGCATGGATTAAATCGCCATCCTTGCCCGTCAAGCCGATGGCTTTACCGCCATGGCGATTAATTAAGTTGACGATTTGTTTGTTGACTAAACCGCCTAAGACCATTTCTACGACATCCATGGTTTCACTGTCGGTAACGCGCATACCGTCAACAAATTCAGAGGTTTTGCCCAGGCGTTTCAGTAAATCTCCAATTTGAGGGCCGCCTCCGTGGACCACGATAGGATTGATACCCACCAGCTTCATCATGACGATGTCTCGGGCGAAACTTTGTTTAAGATTTTCATCAATCATGGCATTGCCGCCAAATTTCACCACGACGGTTTTATTTTTGAAGCGCTGGATATAGGGCAGGGCTTCAATTAAAACATGCGCAATCTTATGAGCGTCTTTGGTTTTGATCATTTAGGGTAAATTCCGCTTAAAAAGGTAATAGGAGATTAGGGTTTAAATTGAGTAAATGGGTTTTGAAGTCAGTCTGAATACGTATCAAAGCTTCAGGGGTGTCGGCTTCAAAGCGTAACACTAAGGTCGGTGTGGTGTTGGAAGCGCGCACTAAGCCCCAGCCATCGGCAAATTCTGCACGAAATCCATCGATATTGGTAATTTGGGCATTTTTAAAGGTTGCGGTGTTGCGAAAGGCTTCAATAAACCGAAATTTTTCATCTTCGGGTAGGGGAACATTAAGTTCTAGGGTGTTGAAGCTGTCTGGAAAGCTAGCAAATACATCCGCACTGTTGCGCGCATCCGCTGATAAAATTTCGACTAAGCGGGAGGCTGCATATAAGCCATCATCAAATCCAAACCAACGGTCATTAAAGAATATATGCCCACTCATTTCGCCCGCCAATTTTGCTCCAGTTTCTTTGATTTTGGCTTTCATCAGTGAGTGTCCAGATTTCCACATAATGGGTTGACCGCCATGTGCAGTTATCTGTTTACCTAGATGATTGGAACATTTGACATCAAATAGCACAGGCGAACCGGGTCTAGCCTTTAGGACTTCACTGGCAAAGAGCATCATTTGCCGATCAGGCCAAATGATATTGCCCTTAGAGTCCACGACACCTAAACGGTCACCATCTCCATCAAAGGCAACCCCTAAGTCTGCTTGATAATGTTGTACCGCGGCGATTAAATCGCGCAGGTTTTCTGGTTTACTTGGATCTGGATGATGGTTAGGAAATTTACCATCAATCTCACAAAAGAGTTCAATGACCGTGCAACCCAGGGTTTTAAGTAACACGGGCCCTAGCGTACCTGTGACCCCATTGCCGCAGTCCATGACTATCTTCATTGGACGGACGATATGAATGTCGTCCGAAATAACGCCAATATAATCATTAGTAAAGCGGTTATTACGTACTATGGTTCCCGTATGCGCAGTCATATAATCTTCTAGTTGGATGCGCTGCTTGAGGGCTTGGATTTGATTTTCGGCTAAGGTGACACTTTTTAACACCAACTTTAGCCCATTATACTGTGCGGGATTATGGCTACCTGTAATCATAATGCCGCTTTGACTTTCGATTTGTTGGGCCGCGAAGTACAACAAAGGGGTCGGGACCATACCGATATCGATAACATTGACCCCAGCGGTGATCACCCCTTTGGCTAAAGCTTCGGCAAACGCCGGGCTGGAGATTCTGCCATCGTAACCGATGACAATTTGCGCAATGCCTTGTTCTTTGGCTTCAGAACCAAAAGCCCTTCCAATATTGTAAACGATGTCTTTGGTTAACGTTTTATCGACGATCCCGCGAATATCATACGCTCTAAAAATATCGGAGGCTTGGCTTGGAGTCTGGGGGCGTGTAGGCATGTTCAGCGGCTTCGATTCACGTGTCGGGCTCGCTTCGGCTTTTTTAGGCGCTTGCAATAATTCTTGAAAATCCATATTTTCTTCCAAGAGATTATTCAGGGTATCGGCTTTTAAATCGCCTGCAAATTTAGTCTGGCTTTTGTGGGTGACACGCTCGTATTCCAGCAGGTTTTTGATGATTGCTTGGGTAGATTCTAGCATGGGCGCATATTGGGTTTTACCTTTGATATTACCCAGTTCCTTAATCGCTTTTAATACAATAGCTTGCTCACTTAACAGCACGGCCTCAGTCTGCCGCAAACCAAAGTACAACAATACGCCCGTCAGGATGAGCAACAACAGCAGTAAACCGATATCCAGACTCATTCCCGCCCAGTCAAAACTGCTGTCACTCCCATAGAAAATATTCCAGTGCGTATGCGGTACGCTAAGTTGATTGGTCGCTTTAGTTTTTAACAACAGCGGACCACGCTGCATCAATTCCACATTGCCTTGCATCAACCCTAGATAACTCGTGGTGGGATTAAGACTTTGTAATTTGCTGTAAATGGCTTCAGTATTGATGCTGGCGAGCACAATACCTATGGTAGAATTATTTTTAACGCATCTGGCGACAATTGCTAAATGCATATTAGTGCCTTGGTCATGAATTGCCGGTAATTGCGGCGTGGTGAAGCTTTCGCGCACCATATCCAAATCTGCGTAGCCCATTACAGGCTGGCTGGAATTATCAATTTCGGTGGTATTGGGGGGCAGTAAACGCACTTTCATGACCCCGGGGATATATTTTTCCAACTGCGCGGCGACTTGTTGCAATTGGGCGGCTTCTCCGTTACTGAGTGCTGTGACCGTGGCGGGAGATTGCGCGAGGGTATTCACTAATTGTTGTAACAAATTGACTTCGGCCGCAAGATTGGAGGCCAAACCCTCTGCGGTCACTTTGGCCGTTTCTAACTTAGCTTGATTGAGTTGTTGATAGCATGACCACAGTAAAATACCGCCTAGGCTTAATATCATAAACATGGCGATTGCAGCCATGATGCTAAAAATTCGTTTCATAGATCTCCTCAGTTTGAAAGTCTATTGTCGGCCAGTATGCCCAAAGCCACCTGTACCGCGCTCACTGACATCAAATTCTTGCACTAGCTCAAAATTGACCTGTACTACCGGGACAAACACTAATTGCGCAATCCGCTCGCCAACACTAATTTTGAACGTGTTTGAACTGCGATTCCAGCAGGAAATAAATACTTGTCCCTGATAATCCGCGTCAATTAAACCCACCAAATTGCCCAAAACTATCCCATGCTTATGGCCTAAGCCTGAGCGAGGCAAAATCACTGCCGCTAAATTGGGATCGGCGATATGGATGGCCAGACCCGTTGGAATGAGTAAGGTTTCGTTGGCCTGCAGTTCTAGATCCTGCTCGATACAGGCGCGTAAATCTAAGCCAGCGGCACCCGCAGTCGCATATTCCGGTAATGGGATAGTGGTACCCAAGCGTGCATCGAGTACTTTAAGTTGGATATTTTTGAGGGGCTGTTGCATCATTAAATTTTTCCGCGATAAGCTTAATTAAGTGCTGCGCTAATTCCGTTTTAGGCATCATTGCAAAACTCTGGCTGCCTGTTTGCCAATAGACATGGAGCGCATTTTCATCCCGATCAAAACCGCCTTGTGCTTGCCCAACCCAATTGGCGGCAATCAAATCTAATTTTTTTTTGTGTAATTTTTCTAGAGCATACCGCTCCAAATCATCTGTTTCTGCTGCAAATCCAACAGTAAACGGTCGATTGGGTAGGTTTGCCACCGCCGCCAAAATGTCTTGAGTTTTTTGTAAAGTTAACAATGTTTCTGCATGGAGTTTTTTAATTTTACTCGCTTCAGTCATTTGCGGGGTATAGTCAGCCACCGCCGCCGCGGCAATAAAAATATCGCATTGCGCAACGAACTCCATCACTTTAGTATACATTTGTGCAGCGGATTCAACCGCGTGGACTTGGATGCCGAGAGCTGCACTGAGATTCACTGGACCACTAATTAAGGTGACCTGCTTTGCTCCAGCAAGTAGTGCAGCATTGGCCAGCGCATAGCCCATTTTACCAGAACTTCGATTGCTAATGTAGCGGACAGGGTCAATCGCTTCGCGGGTAGGACCTGCGGTAATTAAAATATGTTTACCTGCCAAACAAGGGTCTGCTTTAGAGAATATCTGGGCGCAAATGCTTTCGGGTTCTGACATCCGTCCTAAGCCGACATCGCCACATGCTTGTTCGCCTGCTTCCGGGCCAATAATCTTAACGCCGTTTTCTTGTAAACGCTGAATATTCTCTTGAGTAATCGTTTTATGCCACATTGCTTGATTCATCGCGGGTGCGATATATACCGGACATTCGGCGACCAAATACAAGGTACTTAATAAGTCATCTGCCAAACCGTGACTTAATTTTGCAATCACATGCGCGGTAGCGGGAGCAATTAACAGAATATCAGCCCAACGTGCCAAGGCAATATGGCCCATCGCCTGCGCTTCTTGCTCGGCTGAAAACAGCTCTGTTTGTACTGTTCCGCCAGATAAAGCCTGTAATGTTAAGGGCGTAATAAATTCCTGAGCGGCACGGGTCATGACTACCTTAACTTCAGCGCCGTGCTTGACCAACAATCTGACCAAATCTGCGCATTTATACGCGGCAATTCCCCCGCTGATAGCAAGTAAAATTCGAGGTTTAATAATGAAATACCTAAGGCTTATTAAAGTGCTCGTATTATTACAAGTATTGCGCAAATGATCTATGCATAAATCTTAGGTTAAGCCAATTTTTGCTAAATTAGCGCACGCTTGCAGTTGCAGGTCACTCGCAAGTGGATATTAAAACCTACATTAATGGAGAGTAGTCCATGGGTATCAACGATTGGCCTGCCGATGAACGTCCGCGGGAAAAATTATTGCTCAAAGGAGCTCAAGCGCTAACCAATGCAGAACTATTAGCTATTTTCTTACGGACAGGGACACCCGGAAAATCGGCAGTGGATTTGGCGCGGGAATTATTAAGCAGTTTTGGCTCCTTAAAAGCGCTGCTCAATGCGGATCGAGCGCAGTTTTGTGCTGGCGTGGGGTTGGGAGATGCTAAATATGCGCAGTTACAAGCGGTGCTTGAAATGGCGCGGCGGCATTTTGCCGAAATTTTACAGCAAGGCGATGCGCTCACTAGTCCAGAATTGACCCGCGCCTATTTAAGTGCCCAACTAAGGGGCTATAGCTATGAAGTATTTGCCTGTCTGTTTTTAGACAATCAAAATCGTGTGCTGCAATTGGAAGAATTGTTTCGCGGAACGATTAATGGCGCGAGTGTGTATCCGCGTGAAGTGGTAAAACGTGCCTTACACCATAATGCCGCAGCAGTCATTTTTGCACATAATCATCCTTCTGGAGTTTGTGAACCCAGTCGGGCAGATCGGAATATTACCGAAACCCTGAAACAAGCACTTGCCTTACTGGAAATTCGGGTGTTAGATCATTTTATTGTCGGAGAAGGCGAGCCTTTTTCGTTTGCAGAACACGGTCTGCTCTGATGCGGTTATGTTGGGCAAGCGGATCTGAATATTGTTAGAAGGCTTTCACCGCTGTAGGTGAGGGGGTAATAAATATAATTAGCATTCAGTAATAATTCTAGAGAAAATTGTTTGACATTTTTTTGTACTGCTATACTTAAAATCAGATTTATTCACAGCTTAATTGGTTGAAACGCAACCCTAAATCATGAAATTCAATTCTCTAAGCCTAGTATTACTGATGCTGACTTGTGTTCAGGTCGCTGTAGCGAACGACATGGCTGCTCGTTGGACGGTTTCGGGTTTTGGAACCCTGGGAATGCTAGGTTCAGACAGTCGTGAGTTAGGCTTTACGAGAGATAGAACCCAAGTCAGCTATTATAATTCGCTAGATTTTACGACGGATTCACGCTTAGGATTGCAATTAGACGTGAATCTCTCAGATCGATTGCACTTCACGAGTCAATTTGTGTTCCGTAATCATGCAGGTGATTTCTGGGAACAAAATCTGGAATGGGGTTTTTTGCGCTGGAGTGTGCACCCAGATATCAATGTGCGTATTGGACGTATAGGGGCGGATTTATTCTTACTATCGGACGATCGCAATGTGGGCTTTACCTATCCCTGGATGCGTCCACCGCATGAGTTCTATGGTAACTTGCCCGCCTATCATTTTGATGGCGCAGATCTGGTCAAAACCATCAATTTGGGCGAAGGTTTGCTGCGTTTGAAAGTTTTTGCGGGTTATACCCAGAATGAATTAGCCACAGATCGCAGTGATAATATCGAGTTTATCGCACCTGCAACGGGCGGAAATCTGATCTATGAAACAGGTAATTGGCGAGCGCGCATAGGTTATTCCTATCTCAGTGGCTCATTTGCGACCACCTCCGCCTATGATCAGAAGTTAGACTTACTTAATGATCCTCTGATTAATGCGTTAGTGCCTAATGCCAATAAATTATCACCGTATTTTTACCTAAAAGACAGCCCGATCCATTTTTTTTCAATGGGGGCGACCTATGATGATGGCTTGTGGTTAATGCATACAGAGGCGTCGTATACCAATACCAATACCGTGCTGGCTCCGAGTAATGCCAGTAGTTATCTCAGTGTCGGGCGGCGATTTGGAAAATTTACGCTGTACTCACTCTATGGTCTTGCATATTCTTTTGAGAAAACCGTGGCGATACCAACTCCTTTGATTCAAGCTCCTGCATTAGACGAACTTTATCAGCTCGCAAACCATACACTGAATGAGAATGCCATTCATGAACAATCCCTTTCTCTGGGGGTTCGATGGGATGTATTTAACAATACCGCTATCAAAGCACAATGGAGCCATTATTGGTTTGGTCGTAATGGTAAAGACCTTTGGCATACGCAATACAACGACCCCAGCAGACAAAGCAATATTTGGTCTATTGGTATAGATTTTGTATTTTAAGCTTATGCCCGCGCTGCTGTTTTTTTTATTCTTACTGATGCTACCGATATCGCTACAGGCAGAAATTGCGGTCATTGGTAATCTGGAAAGTACAGTCAAGTCCTTAACCAAGCAAGAAGTTCAAGCTATATTTATGGGGCGTAGCCGCGTGCTGGAGAATGGTAACTTTGTTCTGCCGTTGGACTTTTCCGAATTACGTAGCGAATTCTATTACAAACTCACTAACCGCCCAATTGAGCAAATTAATGCGTATTGGGCGCGTATTATGTTTAGTGGTCAAGCATCGCCTCCGCTGTCATTAACCGACGAGTTAAGTATTATTCATACCGTCACAGAAAACAAAAGCACAATCAGCTATCTAGACCTTAAACATGTTGATCACAGGCAAGTGCGAGTATTACTGATTTTAGATTAAACTCTATTGGGGCTGGGTTCGGCAATATAGGTAGTTAATTGCCTTCGACATCGTCCCAAATACCACGCGTATCCTTGTCTTAAGGGCAGTCAGGTTGAGTGTAACGTTTTTCCCTTTGATTTATTGATGAAAAATGATCGGCGTAATAACCAGTAAATTATCGGCGCGATCAATATTAAATAAATTTTTACCTCTGGCGAGGCTTAAGTTTAGTAGTCAGACTAACCCGCTACTACCAAATGTACTCAGTGTCATAAACGCCATCATTGAAAACAAAAGTGCAATTTGCACTCTTGCACGCAAAAACGCTACCCCAAGCATTATCAATACTCATGGCTTTAACGCCCTTGATATTGCAAAATCAAAAAATTTCAAATTGGATTTTTTTTCCAGTCCAAATGAATGCCACTCGTTTTTAAGCCGAACCAAGCTATCGAGTCAACATTTTTAATGATTGACTTAAACTTTTTATGTTAGAGACTATACTGTCAGTCATTAGAGTTATCAGTGGTTGCAAATAAAATAAATTAACCTTACCTTAATAAACCATGGTGATGTTGTATCGGTTTAACATGCTTTAAGTAGGGGGCTTAAGTGAGATGGCTTTGTTGTTCATTCTGGGACACTGGATTACAGCTTAAATGCAGCGTTTTATGAAAGTAATTTTCATCAGTATGTTTATCATGCACTTAAGTTGTTTAGGCAAGGTTTTTGCTGATGAAATTGCGCCGCGTGTTTCTATATCTGGATTTGGTACTTTTGGTTTTGTCACCACAGACAGTGATCGCTTAGCCTTTACCCGTGATCGTACTCAAACGCAAGGAGCCAGTGCGTCTGGGGGAATTACCAATGATTCGCGTTTGGGCCTACAACTAGACGTTGATTTAACCAATGCAATCCATTTGACCACACAATTTGTCGCGCGAGATCATGCAGGCGATTTTTTGGAACAAAATTTGGAGTGGGCGTTTTTGCGCTGGACTCCTCAGCAAGATTTAGACTTGCGCTTTGGGCGTATGGGCGCCGATTTATTTGCGCTGTCAGACTACCGAAATGTGGGTTATGCCTATACCTGGGTCAGGCCGCCGCATGAGTTTTATGCTAATGTCCCCATGTATCACTACGATGGTTTGGATATTACTAAAAAATTCCATCTCGGCGAAGATCTGTTATCGATAAAAGTCGCAGGCGCCTATACCTATAATGAAGTGCCCTTGGAAGATAATTTAAGAGTCAATCTCGGTGCGCCTGCAACAGGCGTAAATATGGTCTATGAGTCTGGAAACTGGCGTGCGCGCTTTAGCTATTCTTTTTTACATCTAGTTACGGATTATACCAGTCCCGCAATTGAGCAATTGCGCGACCCACTCGCGAATATTATTTTCCCAGATGTTCAAAAGTTTATACCTTATTATTCTCCCAAAAATACCGATATCAATTTTTTCTCTTTGGGCGCGGCCTTTGATGATGGTACTTGGTTAATGCAAGCAGAAACTTCGTATACTCATTCAAAGTATAAGTTGTTTGCAGATACTGCCAGCGGATATCTCAGTTTAGGTCGGCGCTTTGATAAGTTGACGTTGTATGCACTGTATGGCATTGCCTATTCTTTTGATCAGCATGCCAATGTGCCTAAACCTATTGTGGACTTGCCTGAACTGGATGCGTTGTATCAAACAATCGATCGCTCGCTTAATAGTAATGGGGTACACGAACAATCCATATCCATTGGCTTACGTTGGGATGTCTTGCCAAAGGTAGCACTAAAAACAGAGTGGAGTCATTATTGGTTTGGCAATAATGGCACCCGGTTATGGTTGCGGGATACATCAGGAGATTGGCCAGAGCAAATTAATCTCTGGTCTCTTAGTATGGATTTTATTTTCTGATGCCCATGAAAAAATTAATCCAAACGCTTTTGCTATTTTTCCTCTTCAGCCTCCAAGTTCGGGCAGAGCTCGCTGTGATTGGTAACTTGAATAGTCCGGTGACGAGTCTGAGCAAACAAGAAGTTCAAGATATCTTTATGGGTAGAACTCGGTCATTACCCAATGGAAATTTTGCCTTGCCACTGGATTTTCAGGAGTTACGTGCTGACTTTTACACGAAATTAACTGCACGACCTATTGAACAGATCAATGCCTATTGGGCAAGGATTATGTTTAGTGGTCAAGGGTCTCCACCCATGACGTTACCTGACGAGCAAGCGGTGCTCAAAACTGTAAGCGAAAACAAAGGTGCCCTTGCCTATGTCGATAGTAAACGCGTTAATCCCAAATTGGTACGAGTGCTGTTAATTTTAGAATAACTGCTGCGCCCCTGTTTTTAATGCTATCTCCGACCGGGCGAGCTGTTTATTTATGTTGCATTTTCCAGCGCTGATAAACATCGATCTTCACCAGGGGTTGTCCGCCTGGATGCGTTAATAGCCACTGTTTTCCTTGTCTCACAACATGATAGCGTAATAATGCTTTGCCGCCTTTGGGGTGCGGGACCAGCTGATCTGCTGTCAGTTTTTGCGTAGGCGCAAAGCTAATTTCCACTCGTCCTAGGCACTCATGCGCGTTACACTTAAGATCGATAACCCGATGCTGTTTTACTAAGTGGATCTCATCCCAACCGGGATCATCGTAATCCTTGTCAACGGCAAGATATTTTTTAAAATCCCACGCCGCTAAACGACCCCCTGCCAATTCAAATTTTAGAAATTCATCTAAAGCTTGCTGCGGAGATGACCACGCAAGGGCGAGGGTAGAGCATACAAGCAAATAGGTTCCGATTAATAATCTCATGGCAAGTCAAACTCCATAATGAAGGATAAAAAAATTTCGCACAGGATCGTCTGTGCCAACCGCTGAATTTGGCTATGTTCGACCTAGGGTTATCCGCTTCAAAATTCATAGATACAGGTATAATACTTTAAGCCGAGTTAACTGGCATGCAGTCGTTAATGTTAGGTCTAACTAGGAATTTCATTATTATTCAATTGTTTGTAAGTGATATGAACCACACCCTCTACGATATTAACGTGCAGTTATTGGACGGCACGGAAACCACTTTGGAAGCTTACCGTGGTCAAGTATTGCTAATTGTTAATACAGCTAGCCAGTGCGGCTTTACTCCGCAGTATGCCGGGCTAGAACAATTGTATCAGCAGTATCGGGCACAAGGCTTTGTGGTGCTAGCATTTCCATGTAATCAATTTGGTGCGCAAGAACCTGGAGATGCGCAGGAAATTGCCCATTTTTGCCGTACACATTATCAAGTCAGTTTTCCGCTATTTGCCAAAATTGCGGTTAATGGCGATCATGCACATCCGTTGTATCAATTCCTGAAAAGTCATGCCAAAGGGGTCTTAGGAACTGAAGCAATCAAATGGAATTTCACCAAGTTTTTAGTAGATCGCGATGGTCGTGTAATCAATCGTTTTGCTTCGACTACTACACCTGAAGATCTAAGCGCGAGTATTGCGGCCATTTTATAACGCTGAGATCGTCATCGTAGGGGTGAGGACTAACGCCAAATATTAGCTTCGCGACTGCACTCGACTCCCCCAGTAACCGTAATAGGCGATGTAACAATAGCAAAGTGCAGGGAGTAAAAAGGCGTTATGAATGCCAAATTGATCCGCAAGAAAACCTTGTAAAACCGGTAAAATCGCCCCGCCCACAATGGCAGAGCACAGTATGCCAGAACCTTGTCCGGTATGGTCCCCAAGACTGTTAAGGGCTAACGAAAAAATTGTGGGGAACATAATTGAATTAAACAGACCAATCGCTAATATGGCCCACATGGCAAAACTACCACTACCTAAGATGGTCAGCACCACTAAAATGGTAGCGATAGTGGCATTAAAGCTCAGTATTGTCCCTGCTGCAATGCGCTGCATTAATGAGGCGCCAATAAAGCGTCCCATCATCGCGCCGCCCCAATAGATAGAGACATATTTGCCCGCTGCTTGGGCGCTCAGTCCAGCAATCTCTGGCTCGCCTAAATAACTGATTAAAAAGCTTCCGATAGACACTTCGGCCCCCACATAGAGAAATATCCCCAGGGCACCTAAAACCAAGTGGCGATAATGCCAAGCACTTGGCTGGTCGTTTGCTGCAGAAAAATTCTCTGCTGTTACATTTGTGGGCTGGGGATGAGGGAGCCGAACTATGATAAATAGCAGCGCGAGTAACAATAAAGTACTGGCTAAGATTAAATAAGGAATTTGTACGGCGCTTGCTTGCGTATTTTGATAGCTAAGCAAGGCTTCGGCATTGAAGGTGCTTAATACTTCAGGTGGCGTGATCGGGGTGGCTAAAATAAACAGGCTGCCGACAAAGGGGGCCAGAGTGGTGCCTAAAGAGTTAAACGCCTGGGTCAGGTTTAGACGACTTGAGGCCGTTTCTGGTTCCCCCAATAAGGTCACATAAGGGTTGGCGGCAACCTGTAACAAGGTAATGCCCGAAGCCAGAATAAAAAACGCCAGCAAAAATAACGCATAAGAAAGCAGTGCTGCGGCTGGATAAAATAATAAGCACCCAAGACTGGCAACGCTTAAGCCTGTGACAATACCTACCTTATAGTTAAAGCGTGCAACAAAATAGCCACTGGGGACTGAAACCAAAAAGTAAGCGGCAAAAAAGCAAAACTGTACCAGCATCACTTGGGTGTAATTTAAGATAAACACCGACTTTAATTGCGGAATCAGAATGTCATTCAAGCAGGTGATAAAGCCCCACATAAAAAACAACGTCGTCAAAATGCAGAGTGGACCCAGATAGGGGGATTTAGTCATTGTGAAATCCTAGTATAAAAGTCGCGACCAAGTGCATGCTGAGTGTTGACATTACTGTAGCGTAAATTTAACGCTTTCGTTGCCAACCAGCACTTCAAATTCACCGGGTTCTATAATACGTTTTAAATCAACGCCAATAAATGATAAATCTTCCGGGGTCAGTTTAAAGTTCAGTTGCCTTACTTCTCCAGGTGCAAGCAAGATTTTTTGAAATGCCTTGAGTTGTTTATTGGGTCGCGTAACTGAAGCAGCGAGATCATGCACATAGACTAAAACGGTTTCCTTGCCTGCACGCGTACCCGT
>SXIZ01000009.1 GCA_005779525.1 Methylococcaceae bacterium | reverse complement strand
CCTTGCCTAATTTACGGTGATCCCGTTTTTCGGCTTCTTCTAATCTAAATAAATAATCTTTTAAGTCTTTTTTATCACACCAAGCCGTCCCATAGATGCGCTGCAACATCTCATTATCTGAGTTGCCACGCCAATAGGCGCCTGCGATTTTCATGAGCTTGAATACCCCCAAATTTGCCGTGCTAGGGACATGCGGTCCACGACACAAGTCGGTAAATTCACCTTGGGTATACAGTGATAAATCTTCGTTAGCAGGAATTGAAGCAATAATTTCAGCTTTGTAGGCTTCCCCAAGATCGGTGAAATACGTGACTGCGGCATCGCGCGAAAGCACTGAACGGCTAATAGGCAAATTGGCTGCTACTAATTCCGCCATTTTTTGCTCAATAGCAATTAAATCTTCAGGCGTAAATGCGCGCTCATATGCAAAATCATAGTAAAAACCATTTTCAATGACTGGACCAATGGTGACTTGCGCACTAGGAAATAAGGTTTTAACTGCTTGCGCCAGCAAATGCGCAGTGGAATGACGCACCAAATCTAAAGCTTCAGCATCTTTAACCGTAACAATTTGTAATTGTGCATCAGCGTCGATCAGTGTACTGCTATCAACCAGCTTTCCATTGACTCGACCCGCCAACGTTGCTTTGGCTAAGCCCGTTCCAATTGAGCGCGCGACATCCATGACGCTAACCGCTTGTTCAAATTGTTTTAAAGTTCCATCTGGCAGGGTAATTACAGGCATGTCTTAACAAATGCGATCAAAGTTTAATAAAACCACTAAACTGCGTGGTATGACCATCGGCTGAATCAGTTCGTACAAATCAGACTAAAACAGTGAATAATACAGTATAAGCCTATGTAATAGCAAATCAATTCTTTATGCTTTTCACAATATCGCCGTTCTAAATTGTACCAGCAAGTTAATCTAAGAAAACTTAAGAAACTAAAGGTTATAATAGCGAATCTCTTAACTAATAATAACAATCAGAGCCGACCATGAATATTCAATCACTTATTGATCAAGTGCAAAAGCAAACGAATACGTGCATAAATACCATCCAGCAACATGCTGTTTATCAAAAAATAATGGCATTACCTACCCTGCAAAAATGGTTAAGTTTTGCCGGGATATTTTTGCTCTCGCAAGCGGTCATTTTTGGATTATTGTATTTAGTGTTTGGCAAAGTCGTTGTAATTGGTTTTCTCGCCAGTATTTTAGCCGGATTGGCGACTGGCTTTGGTGCGCTACCGACCTTATTTTTCAAAAACATTTCCAACAATGTTTTTAATAGCTTGCTGGGTGCCGCCGCCGGGGTGATGTTGGCCGCCACCGCTTTTTCATTACTGGTTCCTGGCTTAGATTATGGCAACGCCCTATGGCCTGGTAAAGGTATTTATATCGTATCCATAGGTATGATAATCGGCGCCATTTTTCTTCATTACGCCGACAGCCAGCTCCCCCATGTGCATTTTGATTCTGTGAGCGATACCCAGTTAAATTCTTTAAAAAAAATCTGGTTGTTTATTATTGCCATCACCATCCACAATTTTCCTGAAGGCATGTCTGTGGGCGTCAGCTTTGGATCTGGAGAATTAAAAAATGGCATCGTATTGGCGATTGCTATCGCTTTACAAAATATTCCCGAAGGTCTAGCCGTCGCCTTACCCTTGCTCGGTTTAGGCTATAGTAAATGGCGTGCGATTGGCATTGCCACGTTAACAGGCTTAGTCGAACCCGTCGGTGGATTGCTGGGGATCACTATGGTCACCGTCTTTGAACCGATTCTGCCGATTGCGATGGGCTTTGCCGCTGGAGCCATGCTGTTTGTAATCAGTGAAGAAATTATCCCCGAAACGCATGCTAACGGACGCTCACGTTTTGCGACGTTTTCATTAATGGGAGGTTTTATTATTATGATGACCTTGGATAACATGCTAAGTTAGCAACAATCAGCTTAAGGACATCCTGGAGATGATGGAAATCAATTAAGCGATACTTATGCCTGGGCCTATTAATTTTTTTGGTAGGCCAGACATCAGCAGAGTGATTCTGCTAAGGCAGTGTCCTAGAATTCTTTGCAATGTGCAGATAAATTCACCCCATTCCCTTGCCCCGCTTTTTTTGCAGCCTAAGCTCTCAATACGTATTTATGGAACAGCTCTTAGCTTATTACCAAGAATTTTTAACATTACTTTCTACGAGTAATTTATCCGAACTCTCTACGGCAACGCTCACCAGCTTCACCCTGATCGCCGCCGCAGAAATCGGTGACAAAAGCCAATTAGTCTGTATGACCTTGGCCTCACGACACCGACCATTGCCTGTTATGC
Source organism: Methylococcaceae bacterium (assembly GCA_005779525.1). GTDB lineage: Bacteria > Pseudomonadota > Gammaproteobacteria > Methylococcales > Methylomonadaceae > SXIZ01. The sequence continues at coordinate 6,548 of SXIZ01000009.1, read as the reverse complement.
TCGGGGCTGTGGCTGCATTTGCCTTGTTAAATACCTTAGCGATTATTTTTGGCATGGCGATCGCCAACTGGCTGCCTAATTACTTAGTGGCGGCAATTGTAGCCTTGCTTTTTGCAGGATTCGGTATTCAGTCTCTATTGACCACCGATGATGCAGAGGACGCCGAGGAAATCCAAGAAAAAAAAGGGCATAATATTTTCTTCACCACCTTTTTACTGATTACCGTGGCGGAATTTGGCGACAAAACGCAATTAGCGGTGGTCGCCTTAAGTAGCACCTCCAATCCCATTGCCGTGTGGCTGGGCGCTACCTTGGCCCTAGCAACGACTTCTGCGCTGGGCATTTGGGCTGGGCGCACGATTTTACAAAGACTTCCACTGAGCTTATTACATAAAGTCAGCGGGAGCATTTTTTTAGTTTTGGCTGGCTTTGCTGGCTATCGCGCCTATATGGCATATTTTGCATAACGCCCCACGACGCCTAATTTCTTAATTCATCTCTATGGCCAAAAAAGCTAAAACCGCGTTTGTATGTACCGAATGTGGTGCAGATAGTCCACGTTGGGCGGGACAATGCACCAGTTGCGGCGCCTGGAATGTCATCAAAGAAGTGCGTTTAGGCCAGGATGAGAATGCCTATCTGCCCTCGAAAGCTGGCTATGCTGGGAGCCGTTCAGAGGTGCAATTATTGTCCGAAGTCGATTTAGCGCGCGCCGAACGCTTATCGACGGGTTTGTTGGAATTTGACCGCGTGCTGGGTGGCGGCATAGTACTCGGCAGCGTGGTGTTAATCGGCGGCGCTCCCGGAGCTGGCAAAAGCACGCTGTTACTGCAAGTGATCGCGCATGCCGCGCAGCGAGGGGGCTCGGTGCTCTATGTTTCCGGCGAAGAATCTTTACAGCAAATTGCCGAGCGTGCGCATCGCCTTAAATTACAAACGTCTGGCATCAAAATGCTGGCAGAAACCTCGGTGCAACGCATTTGTGAAATTGTAGATTCCGAACGCCCACATATATTAATTATTGACTCTATTCAAGTCATGCATACTAATACCTCAGATTCTGCGCCAGGCTCGGTGTCGCAAGTGCGTGAATCTGCAAGTTATCTGACGCAATACGCCAAACGCAATAACGTTTCAATTTTCATGATTGGACATGTCACTAAAGACCAATCGCTTGCAGGACCTATGACCTTGAGTCATATTGTGGATGCACAAGTGGTATTATCCTCCACTGATGACGCGCGCTTCCGAGTACTACGCGCCGATAAAAATCGCTTTGGCAGCATCGGCGAACTGGGCTTTTTTTCGATGGAAAGTACCGGCTTAAAAGAGATAAAAAATCCCTCGGCTATGTTTTTATCGCGCTCGGCAGAACTTGCGGCTGGTAGTGCGGTGACCGTTTTATGGGAAGGCACGCGCCCGCTCTTGGTTGAAATTCAAGCGCTGGTCACTGAAAGCCAATACGGCAATCCCCGCAGGCTCGCAGTCGGCTTTGAGCAGAATCGTCTAGCGATGTTATTAGCGGTATTGGCCAAACATGGCGGCGTATTCACAGCGAATGATGAAATTTATGCCAATGTAGTGGGCGGGATTAAGGTGAGTGAAACTAGTTCAGATTTAAGTATTGTGCTGAGCGTGGTCTCCAGCTTGAAAGACCGTCCGATTGCGCATGACGTGTTCTGCTTCGGTGAAATTGGCTTAAATGGTGAAATCCGCCCGGTCGCTAATGGTCATGCGCGCCTAAACGAAGCGGCTAAACATGGCTTTAAACGCGCCATCATCCCGAAAGCGAATGCGCCCAAAGAGGCCCTATCTGGGCTGCAAATATATGCGGTAAAAAATCTGGCTGAGGCTTTGGCTGTTCTTGGAGATTTATAACTGATGTTACGCAGGTCGTTTCTTCAGCAAAGAAATAATCATGCTGAGTCGCTATTGCAACGTTTTTCTCATCGGGTTCTCGCACCCGACGGCGAAGTACTTTCTTTTGCTCCGCCTCGGCAACTGCTCCCGGCGTTGCTCTACCTCCTGCATCCATGCCGCACCCCGTTGGGCTATTCCCGATAAATACTGCGGTGCTCGACGCGGTAAACGAGCTTAAGAATAATCAGCAGTAAGTTCAATATTTTTAGATTCTGCAAGTTAGAAACATTTTAAACTGCTAAAATGTGAGGCTTTATAAATGGAAATTTGTGCTGCGCGAGATCAGAACTCGTTAATACATAATGGAAGCAATTGTCAGAACTGATTGCTTGTGATCTGGTATTCGCTGTAAATTGTATGAGTGCACGCAGGGTTGAGACCTTGCAATCTGGCGAAAGCATCGAAATTTGTGTTTATATCGTGTTCATCAACCGCGGTAGGCACTTAAAATATTAGGACAAGTACTCTGAGTTTCGCCGATAAACAGTGATGACTTTATTCACTTTGACGATGCTGTTAGTTAAGCACAACAAAAATAACAGCTATTGCATACCTATCATCACAGTCCATAGTTGGAATAATGTTGTTAGATATTGTCAGAAATTAATGGTGATAGCGTAAATGCAAAAAATATTTTCCCAAAATGCCTTGGTTGCCATTGGCTATTTTTTGTTTGGCGAACTCGGATTATTGTTGGCTATTCCTCCGGGGTATGCTTCCGCGGTTTTTCCTGCGGCTGCGGTAGGTTTGATTGCGGTTTTGCATTCTGGCTGGCGTGTATTACCAGGCGTATTTTTGGGATCACTGGCGATCAATTTCGCCACGGCAATTAAACAAGCAGGTATTTCCGAAACAGTTTTATGGACAACGTTGGGTATTGGATTTGGGGCAAGTCTACAAGCTTGGGTGGCGACTAAACTCGTTCGACTCCGTCTTAAGGACACTTGGCAAACCTTGGTTCACGATGCAGATATCCTCTGGTTCCTACTGATGGCCGCGCCAGTCGCTAGTTTGGTCTCGAGTAGTATTGCATCTTCCACCCTTTTAATAAGCGGTGTGATTGATGGCTCAGAGTTGCCCTTCACTTGGTGGAATTGGTGGGTAGGTGATTCACTGGGGGTATTACTTTTCGCTCCGATTTTAGTGGCGGTTATGTATCGTAAGCAAAAATCTTGGAATATTCGCTATAAAAGCACCGTCATCCCAACGATTTTGCTCACTCTAATTCTAGTCGCGACATTTATATTGGTATCCAGAAAAGATAACCAATCACAAATCGATGATATCGATGTGCAGGGCCAAAAAATAATTCATTTAATCAATGTGGAACTGCTGACCTATCAGGAAAACATCAGTGCACTTGCAAGATTATTGGCGATTTCTCCTAAGTTAACCCGTGCAGAATTTGATCATTACACCCTGCCGATATTTGAACTGCACACTGATGTTCATGCCTTGAGTTGGAATCCTTTAATAGTTTCGGAGCAACGAACAGCCTTTGAATCACACTTTGGTCAGGAAAATGGTTTTACCAACTTTCACATTATGGAACGAGATGCAACCCGACAACTGGTCTTTGCTCAGCCCCGTGATTGGTATGTGGTCGTTGGCTATATTGCCCCGTTCATAGGAAATGAAAAGGCGTTAGGCTTTGATATTGCTTCTGATCCTGAACGCATGGTGGCCATTTTGGCGGCCATGCAATCTGGACGACTGACCGCCACCTCACCCATACGGTTAGTGCAGGATAGCAACGCTAATGGGCTATTACTGTTGCAGCCTGTGTACGATTGGCAGAGCACAAGCAAGCTGACTAAAGGTTTTGCGGTCGGGGTCTTCAAAGTTGAAAACATGTTGAAAAAATTGGTGCATCAAAATTTGCCCGCAGGTTTGTTGTTTAGCCTGGAAGATCTAGATGCCAAACCAGACAATCGACTAGTGTATAGCAATCGCAATTCGCAAGATGCCGTGAATTCCGAAATGCACTGGTCGCATAGACTGGAATTTGCTGGGCGGCATTGGCTGATATCGTTATACCCCACAAAACAGTTTTTGATTGAACGACGCTCGTTGGTTGCGTGGGCCATTTTGGTGATGGGCTTAATGATTGCAAGTTTGTTGCAAGCGATGTTACTTGGAATTACCGGACGAACATTTGCAATCCAACGACGTGTCGAGCAGCAAACGATTGAGATTTCAAATAAAAATGAAGCATTACTTGAAAATCAACAAAATATTCTCGCGGAAAAAGAAAAGTTTGAAAGTTTACTGCAAGCTTCAGCGGATGGAATTCACATTCTCGATTTAGAAGGGCGCGTACGGGAAGCAAATCAAAAGTTTTGTGAAATGCTGGGGTATCGCTACGATGAAGTCATTGGTATGTCAGTGATGCAGTGGGAAGCTTACTTTAAACCTGAAGAAGTGCTCAAAAAACTGCATGAAAATTTTAACCAAGCTAATGTCTTCGAAACGCGTCACCTCCGAAAAGATGGTGAAGTCATCGATGTCGAAGTGAGTGCGAAAGCGGTCAAAATAAATGGCGAAAGTTTGCTGTGGAATGCGTCCCGTGAAATTTCTGATCGAAAACGTGCAGAGTTTGAACGGGATCGTTTACAGGCCATCATCTTGGAGTCTCCAGACTTTATTGCGTCAACCGATATGGACGGCAAGCTTACTTTTCTTAATCCTGCTGGGGCTAGGTTGGTGGGTATTTCAAAATATACTGAGATTACTGCGCTCTCTATCAAAGACATGCAGCCTGGTTGGGCTGTTAAACGGATACTGGAAGAAGGTTTAACAACAGTTATTCAACGCGGGTACTGGCAAGGTGAAACGGCCCTGTTAAGTCAACCTGATGGGCTGGAAATACCAGTCTCACAATTACTATTGGTTCACCGTGATCAAGAGGGGATTCCCAGACAACTTTCTACCATTATGCGAGATATCACGAATTACAAGGAGACCGAACAGGCGTTAAAACAAGCGAAAAATCAGGCTGAAAGCTTGGCGAATGCTAAATCAGAGTTTCTGGCCAAAATGTCACACGAAATTCGTACCCCGATGAATGGCATTATTGGGTTGACCAAATTAGCACTGGATTATTCAATGCCAGATAATGTCAGAGACTATCTGGATAAAATTAGCCAATCTTCGGAAGGCTTATTGGGTATTCTGAATGATATTCTCGATTTTTCTAAGTTAGAAGCCGGGATGTTGCATATCGATCATCAACAGTTTGATCTGGATGTGTTAATGGATAATCTCTACAACCTTTTTGATCCGCGCGCCAAAGAAAAGCAACTCGATTTTCGTATCGATATCGCAGATGATGTTCCCACGGATGTGGTGGGTGATGGACTGAGGATACAGCAAGTACTCTCTAATTTGATTGGTAATGCGATTAAATTTACTGCCACTGGTGCTGTGATCGTATCAATTTGCTTACTTGAAGTCGTGAATTCCTTTGCCAAACTCCGTTTCAGCGTGACTGATACGGGTATTGGCTTGGCAGACAATGATCGGGCAAAACTGTTTCATCCATTCATACAAGTGGATAACTCGGCTACGCGACGTTATGGCGGGACAGGGTTGGGTTTGGTCATTAGCAGTCAACTTTTGCAGTTGATGGGGAGTGACATTATTTTGGTCAGTGAATTGGGTAGGGGCAGTGTTTTTCGCTTTGATCTCTCGATCGCTTTGGCATCAAGCAAATTACATCAGGGTGTCAATCGTCAGCGTCAAGTGCGACAGGCGGGGATGATCGCCGCCGAGGTTCGCAATCAAGCCGCTGCATTATCGGGTAAGTGTATTCTCGTGGTTGAAGATAATCGTATCAATCAACAGGTTGTTCGAGAGTTTTTGATTCTAGCAGGCGTTATCGTTGATCTGGCCAGCAATGGCAAAGAAGCCCTTCAATCAATTGCAACAAAGCATTACGATGCCATTCTGATGGATGTGCACATGCCCGAAATGGATGGTATTCAGGCGACTTTACGCATCAGGCAACACCTTGAATTTTTAACTATCCCCATTATTGCCTTAACGGCTGGGGTTACCCAGGAAGAGCGTGTAGCGTGTTTAGAATGCGGGATGAATGATTTTATTGCCAAGCCTGTCAATCCTGGAAATTTGATTAATACGCTAAATAAATGGATTCAGTCATCATCCGCATTACCACCCAGTCTGCCGGAAAATGCTGTAAACAGCCACAGAGCGAGTGATGCTGACTTTAATTTTGAGAATATTCTGATCATGCTAAATGGAGATCAAGCGGCACTCAAAGAGTTGATCATTGATTTTGTGTCTCAAGCTAGCCAATTTGCTAATGAAGTACAAAAGCTTATACATGAGAAAAATTATCAACAAGCGACTGCGTTGGCGCATGAAATGAAAGGCACTGCTGGTAATTTAGGTGCAAAAACATTGAGTGGTATTTTTAAAGAAGTTGAGAGTGAGTTGAAAAATGAAGTCTTTAATCCAAACAACCTTGTGTTGATTGCGGCGCAATTAAATAAATTAACGGTGATGATGGAGGATAGGAATAGTTAACTGCTGTTACGCAGGTCATTTCTTCAGCATAGAAATAATCATGCTGAGTCGCTATCGCGAGGTTTTTTTAATCGGGTTCT
>SXIZ01000090.1 GCA_005779525.1 Methylococcaceae bacterium | reverse complement strand
GAGCATTAATGACTTGGCGATTAGTGACAGTGAGCGTTTATTCCATTGGGAGTTGGGTCGTCGCCCAGATGAGCATCCAGGGTTATCGGAATTAGGGCTTTAAGATCTGGACTGGAAGCGTTTAATCAAAGCGCTTCGCATCTTGCGGTAATAATTTAAACAGCGGGTGGCTGGGAATCTCATAGTGTGGGGGGTAATGTACGCCCCCCAGGTACAAGCCACACGGCGAGGCGGTCGCGGCGGCGGCTTTGCGGTCTCGCAATGCCAGTAATTCTTGGGCCCAGCTGACAGGTTTTTTGCCTGTCCCAATCTCGATTAAGACCCCAGCAATATTGCGCACCATATGATGTAAAAACGCATTGGCCGATAGGTCGATAATGACTTGTTCGCCGACGCGTTGCACTTGGATGAAATACATTAAGCGATTGGGGCTCACCGATTGACAGTTTTGCGCCCGAAACGAACTAAAATCATGTTCACCTAATAAAAACTGTGCCGCGGTATGCATGTTTTCGGCATCTAAGGGCTGATAACACCACGTGGTTTGCGTGGGCTGTAATGCTGATTTTATGGGACGATTCAAAATAATATAGCGATAAAACCGAGCAATCGCACTGTAACGCGCATGAAAATCTGCAATGGCGGGTTTGACCCAGATGATGCGCACGCTGTCCGGCAAATTGGAATTGCCGCCCATCAGCCAAGCTTTAGGCGTGCGCACTGCGGTGGTCTCAAAGTGCACGACTTGCTCAAGCGCATGCACCCCGGCATCAGTGCGCCCGGCACAAAAGACGCTGACCGGGTGGTTGGCGATAATTGCTAGGGCATCTTGCAGCACAGATTGCACCGTGATTTTGTCACGTTGCCACTGCCAGCCTGCAAATTGACTGCCGTCGTACTCTATCCCCATGACTAGGCGTCGTGGCTGCAGGTAACTATCATTCATGGATATAGACCAGCATGCCTGCTGTGACTAGCTCAAACAAATCTAGTAAGTCACTGTTGCGCATGCGAATACAGCCGTGTGACTGCGGAAATGCAATTGAACTTTCGTCTGGACAGCCATGAATATAGATATAACGCCAGCCGGAATCCACGTTTTTATAGCGGTTTTTTCCCGGTTCTAGGCCGTTCAGCCATAAGATCCGGGTTAAAATCCAATCGCGTTGTGGGAATAATTTGGCCAGTTCGGGAGAATAAATTTCACCCGTTGGTCTTCGTCCCACAAACACGCTGTTTACCGGTTGTAAGGTGCCGATTTTGGCGCGAATCTTATGCCAACCGCGCGGTGTACATTCACTACCTTTGGTTTCACCAGGACCATTTTTGGCCGTGGAGACCTCGTAACGCCGAGGAATTTTTCCATGTATATACAACGTTAGCTGTTGCGCGGTTAAATCTACATCGATATAACGATCTAAGCCTTCCGTCTTCATTTGCAAAATAACGCCATGGATTCAACGTGCCCCGTATGTGGAAACATATCCATCACCCCGGCTTTAACCAGACGATAGCCTAATTCATGCACCAAGATGCCAGCATCGCGGGCGAGCGTTGATGGATTACAAGAAACATACATAATAAGTTCCGGTTGCCAGAGCTTAAGGTGAGGTAACACTTCGCTGGCGCCTGCACGCGAGGGGTCAAGCATGACTTTGGTGTAGCGGCGTTGCGCCCAAGGATGCAGCGCAATATCCTTACTCAAATCGGCGGCATAAAATTCTACATTAGTGATTTGATTGAGTCGGGCATTCATTTTGGCATGCTCGACTAACGGAAGATCCCCTTCAACGCCAACGACCGAACCTGCTTGGGTGGCCAGCGGTAACGTGAAATTCCCCAGACCGCAGAACAAGTCCAGAACGACATCATCTTTGGTCAGCGCCATCGTCTCGAGTACGCGATTGATCATCTGGCGATTAATATCGTAGTTTACTTGGGTAAACATCGCGGGTTTAAACTGAAATGCTAGACCTTGATCCGGTAGTGCATAGCTTGGGATGACTTCTGGCTCACCTGGGAGTGGCTTAATGGTATCCGGGCCTTTGGGTTGCAGGCAAATGGATACCCCATGTTCGTGGGCGTAAGCACGTAACTTTTCAATATCTTCGCTGCTGGGTGGCTCTAAGACCCGAATGGCAAGCACACACTGGCTGTCACCGATGGCAACTTCAATTTGGGGAATCTTATCGCGTATCGTCAATTCGCCGATGACCGCGGAAAGCGCCATTAAGCGTTCGCCGACCAGAGGATGCATGACTTTACAGCTTTCGATTTCCGCTAAAAACTGTTGCCGACGTTCACGGAAGCCAACTAATACCCGCTCTTTTTTAGCGACGTATTTCACTCCCATGCGCGCTTTACGTCGATAGCCCCAATGTGGGCCGATTAAAGGTTGCCACCAGTCGCTCACCGCAACTTTGCCTATGCGCGTAAATTGCTCTAACAACAAACCTTGTTTCAAGCTGATTTGCGCCTGGGCCTCTACATGTTGAAAACTGCAGCCGCCACAGACCCCATAATGCGCACATGCAGGCTCTACGCGCTCAGGTGCTTTGCTGAGTACCGCCACCACTTTAGCTTCAGCATAATCTTTGCGGATATCGGTATAGATGAACTCTACTTCTTCTCCAGGCAGGGCATCGTCTACAAATACCGCTTTGCCATCGACATGGGTAACGCCACGTCCATCGTGTGCCAGTGACTTAATCGTGGCGTTGACCGCTTCTGTGGGTAAGGTTTTTCGTTTTCTGCTTCGCTGTGCCATGCTTATTTTTGCGTCCATGTACCATTTGCTTGAATCCACCAGCCTGCTTGTGCATTGCTGACCCAACGTGCGGCAAACGTGCTTTTAATCTCGGCAGCCCATTCGGGATGTCCATTGGCATGTGCGATAGCTTGGTATAAATGCATGCGATCAGCATTTTCGGCGGCGATTAATTTATTTAAACTGTTGCGCGCATTGAGCGGCACACTGCCTGTGTCCCGCAGACCCAGCAGGCCATCACCTTGAATACCAATCCAGCCTTGGGCATACGCTGGCGCTAATTCTGCAAAGCGAGCTTGCATGGTGGCGCTGAGTTGGCGAATTTCTGGGCTATCAATGCTTAAATCTGCTTCGGCATGCGCAGGTGTAATCAGCGCATTTAAACCTTGTTGCAATAAATTGACCATGGCCAGTTGCACGCCAGACCAATGCGAATCTTGTTTGGGTTTGGCAGGTTGGGCTGCGGGTTGTTGGATTTCTTTAATAATTTGATCCGCCGCTTTTTCTGCAGCTGCCGCGGGAAAGTAAATATTAATGGTCACGCAAGCGCTTAAACACAATGCGGCCAAAAGCGATAATTTTTGCATATCGGATTCGCTAGGGATGGACTAAAAGTGACATTTTAACATGGCTGGTGGGGCTTATAGATTCTGCTGTAATTTTGAGTAAAACGCCCAGGCCTTGAGCGCTATTTCTGTATGCTGAAGCTTTTCGCCAACTGCAATAGCTCCAAACTCTGCTGCTGTATTTGTGTCGTAATACTTTGATCTAGCGCTGCTAACCAGCGTTCAGGAATTTGGGATACACCGTAATGCGCGCCAGCCAGCATGCCTGCTAAGGCGCCAGTGGTATCTGCGTCTCCGCCCTGATTTACGGTTTTTAGCAGGCAGCTTTCAAAGTTATCGGTATTTTCGATGGCATGCAGGACTGTTTGCACGGTGTCTACGATATAGGCTGAGGACTTGCCAGGGTAAGGATGGTAATTAAATTCAGGATGATTGGCGATTAATTGTGCGCTTAGAGATAAGGTCTCCGTTAACGTGCATCCCTGGATTAAGTGCTGAGTCATCTGGCCTAAGCACAAGGTTGCTGCGTCTGATAAGGGATTGTTGTGGGTAATATGACTTTGTTGCAAGCTCCATTCGATAAAATCGTCTGCATGCCACAGCGTTGCGAGCACAACAGGCAAATTGCGCATACAGGCGCCATTACCTGCGGAATCTTTTCTGATAGGGTCACAGAGTTCACCTGTTGCCCGATAACGCAGTAAACCGCGTTTACAGGTGTTACCAATATCAGGTGGATCGCTGTCCAGCCAAGTCAGAAAGTGTTCGGCGACTGCGGTTAGTTGCCAGCCTTGCTGTTCCAATATCGCTGCGCCTAAGGCGAGAGACATTTGGGTATCATCTGTCACTTGGCCCGCTTTAAGTGCTAGCCAGCCGCCACCGATGATATCTTGGTGCAGGCCGTAACGCTGCTGAATTTGGCTGGGTGTCATAAACTCCACCGTTGCCCCTAGCGCATCGCCACAGGCAAAACCTAAATATGCGCCTAGGGCTCGTTCTTTCAGTTCTTGGGTGATCATGTGTTATCGTCCGATTTTTACTTGATATTGCCCACCAATGACCAAGTACTCCGCTTCGCCATGCAGGGCATGTTGCGGGAGCAGGTCGGTAAAAAAAATGAGTTTCACCATCGGTACCTGTACTTCGAGAATCACTGAGCCAAATTCACTGGCAATACTGCGCCGATCAGTAAACGAAACTACACTATTGCAACTCAGAATAGTGTCTCCTGCGGCATTCTGCCAAAGTTGATGCGTATCCAAGGCATTGATACCGCGATACAAGGTCTTGTGGGTAGCTGCAGGTTTATGAAAGCGGGTAATTACCCATTGACAGTATTCATACAGCAAATCTAACTGCATATAAATACAATTATTATGATAACGGCTATGCATTTTTTCTTCGATGTAGATCAGCCATTCTTGACTCATAAAGTTTGCCAGTCGCTGCTTGTGATAGTTGGGAAACAAACCAAAGCGGCTTTCAACCCAGCCTTTAAACACCGCACCTTGGGCATTATTAGAATCCAGTCCCCAATCTTGGATAAGTTTGAGATAACTATTGCGGTAGCGGCGCCGACCTGCTGCATCGGTGCGTAAGCGTTGTTCGGCCTCAAAGCCAAACACTACACACATATAATCCTGAAAGATTTGTCCGCAGGTGTCATAAGAGGTCTGCTGCTCTAGCTGGGCAAATAAACCCGCTGAGGCTTCACGAGTTCCGGCGATGTGTAAGGCGTGAGGATGGCTATTAAATTCATAGCTAGCAAGTTCATCGGTGGCTATGCCAATTAAATTGCTGCTATGACCATAGGGCGATGTTTTTAGCATGGCTTTTAGGTTGCTGGGTCGGAATCTGGGGGAGTGATGTCTGGTAATGGTAGTCGATGTCTAGCGGTACATAATCTATCAAGTCTATGGCTAAGCTATTTTATATTTTGAGTTAAGCTTAGCAGGTTCAGGGGTGGCAACCCGCACGCAATCTCGGCCATCGGCTTTCGCTTGATACAACGCCTGATCTGCAGCTTTGAGGAGTTGTTCAAAATCGATGATAGGTGCTTGCGAGTGAGCTATACCAATACTTACCGTGCAGCAAATCGCATCGCCATTACAGGTCGCAAGTTCGATCTCGGTATAATGCGCGCGTATGCGTTCTGCTAAATGCATTGCTTCTGCTAAGTCTGTGTCAGGTAATAGAATGCAAAATTCTTCACCACCGTAGCGTCCGATAAAATCACCTTCGCGCACCAAATTACGCGCGATTTTAGTAAATTGGCATAACACGTCATCTCCTACCGGATGTCCGAAGCGATCATTTATACTTTTAAAATGATCGATATCTAACATTAACATACTGATGCTGTGTCCATTGCGCGCAAATTGCGCACATAATTTTCTGGCAATGGTAAACAGTGCGCGGCGATTCAGTACCCCAGTGAGTTCATCGGTATGTGCAAGTTTCTCGAGTTTCGAGGCTAAGGTGTAGTTCAACATTAGCACAAAGCCAAAGGTAATCACTAATTGCGCAATACTGGCCATGAAAAATGATGCTAAATTGATAGGGACTTGGGCAAACAATGTGTAATTGCTCGGGTATGCCAGGATCAAATTAATGAAGCGCATCAACATTAGCATCGCCAAGGCGGCAAACGAAAAGCCGCTTAACCAATAAGCGGTTCGCATAGGCTGCGGTACACGGATCAGTAATTGTCTGGCGCACATGCCGTTGGTAAAGGCGAGTGCCAGCGAATTGAGCATGGCGCGTATTTCAATATCGGGGTAAATAAAATTGAAGATAATCGTTTGGCATAATACGGTCAGTGTGACCCAAAAAGGAAATTGATAATTGCATTGCCCATATTTAAATAGTTGAATCCCCGTGTATTGTAAGCTTTGCCCTAAAGCCAAACAGGTTACGCCCAAGAGGATTTTTATGGGGTTGAGTGGTTGCGGGATAAAACTTAATGAAAATCCGGCGGCAATACAAAGGTTGGCTAACGCCCAATGTTTAAGCCCTAAGATATTGCCCGCTTGTAAACTCGCAATAGCACGAACCCCTGCCAATAGAAAGGTGACGACAACCAGCATAAAAACCATGGTAATGATGTCAAAATGTGGCATTGAGTCCCCGTATAAACAAACCCCGCATCAGTATGCAGTGTAATGCACTGCGGCAAAATTTACGAGTTTAGGTCCGCATTTTTGTTGCAAAATTCCAGTGATAGCACTGCAAATGTTAAATTGACTGAGCTTAATAACTAATTGTCATGTTAGCAGTCGGTTAGCTTTACACGCAATCGTGTTTAAGTAGCAAAATTTTTAGCCAAAATTAGTTCATGCCGCGTTTGGCGAACATTCATCTAAGGCAGCCTAAAATATCCAGTAACGGTTTGCGGACTTCTTAGGAAGCACTTACTGGTGAGCGAAATCGTAGCGTAAATTTCGCGCAAATTGCGGGATACCATATTTACTTTAGGAGTTTTTAGTCTTTTGTCTTGTACCTTTTACGTTCTCCCTTATAATTTGATTAGATATACCTTCTTAACCTTTCCGTCATTCCGAGCGTTTTTTTAATGAAAGCTAAAACCGTTACTCTTATCACTTTAACGTTACTAGTCATTCTTAACTTCAGTATCTGGGGCTATTTTAATCATCCGCTGCAAATGCAATCATGGAGCAAAACCATGATGGGAGTGACCTACAACCCGTTGCGTAAGGATCAAGATCCACAGAAGCATCACTCAGCCAGTGATGCTGAAATTGAAGAGGATATGACTTTATTGGCAGATAAAGTGTTTTCTATTCGCACCTATACCGTGACCGACGGTGTGGAGCGCGTGCCCGCACTTGCTGCAAAACATGATTTAAATGTCACGGTCGGTGCATTTATCGGCAAAGATATGGAAAAAAATCGCCAAGAAATTGAGAACTTGGTGACTATCAGTCGCTCCGAAAACCGCAAAATTGTGCGTACCCTGGTGGGTAACGAGACCTTGTTACGCGATGACGTGCCGATTGAACAATTAATTGAATACATCCGCGAAGTCAAAAAGCGCACTTGGCGTCCGGTCAGTACTTCCGAAACTTGGGATCAATGGATTGCCCATCCTGAACTCGTGAACGAAGTCGATTTTATTTCCGCGCATATTTTGCCATATTGGGAATTTATCCCGGTGGATGAAGCGGTTAACTTTGTATTTGATCGTTACTATGCCTTACAAAAAGCCTATCCCGGTAAGCAAATTGTGATTTCGGAGGTCGGTTGGCCGTCTGACGGACAGCCGCGTGGTGGGGCAACGGCGTCCATTGCGAATCAAGCGAAATTTTTACGCCAGTTTTTGAACCGCGCCACGGCCGAAAAAATCACCTATTACGTGGTGGAAGCGTTTGACCAACCCTGGAAAATGTCGCTTGAGGGCTCAGCGGGTGCTTATTGGGGGATTTTTAATGCGGATCGACAATTAAAATATCCGATGGAGGGGGATGTCTTCTCCATGCCGCAATGGCGACAATGGGCGGCAGCGGCGGCAGTACTCAGTGTGATGCTGATGACTATTTTCTTGTTTACTCGCAAAAGTATGGGGCTACCTGGAAAGTTATTTTTTGGGATTGTAGCCAACCTTGCCGCGTCGGTGATTTTGTGGACACTGTCTATCGGCGCCCAGCAGTATCAAACTACGTTGTCGATGGTGATGTGGGGGGTGTTGATACTCATGCAGGTCATGGCGGTATTGATTTTGTTGATCGAAAGTTTGGAAATTGCAGAGGTAGTCTGGCATCGTAAAAGCGAGCGCACCTTTACCCCACTGACTCCAGGACCGAATTTCCGCTACCCTAAAGTGTCATTGCATTTACCTATCCACAATGAACCGCCGGCGATGGTGCGTAAAACCTTAGAAGCGTTAGCGAAGGTGGATTACCCCAATTTAGAAGTCTTGGTGATGGATAACAACACTAAAGACCCCGCCGTGTGGGAACCTGTGCGCGATGATTGCGAACGCTTAGGCCCGATGTTTCGCTTTTTTCATTTGGAAAATTGGCCGGGCTTTAAAGCAGGCGCGATTAACCATGCCCTAGAACAAACGGCACCAGATGCGGAAATTATCGCAGTCATCGATAGCGACTATATCCTGCAACCTGATTGGTTATTGCGTATGGTGCCGTATTTCGATAATGAAAATGTCGGCTTTGTGCAATCTCCGCAAGATTATCGTGATCGACATATCAGCACCTTTAAAAAGTTTTGTTATTGGGAATATGCGGGCTTTTTCAATATTGGGATGGTGCAACGTAACGAATATAATGCCATTATTCAGCATGGCACCATGACCATGATCCGCAAATCGGCTTTTGAAAAAGTTGGTAATTGGGCGCAATGGTGTATCTGTGAAGATAGCGAGTTGGGCTTACGTTTGTATGAAGCGGGCTATGACTCGGTGTACGTTAAAGATTCGTTTGGTCAAGGTTTGATGCCTGATACCATGTCGGGCTATATGACCCAACGTTTCCGCTGGGTTTACGGTGCGATGCAGATCATCAAAGGCCACTGGCGGAGTTTCTTGCCATCTAAAAATTCCACGCTGACCTCAGCGCAACGCTATTATTTTGTCGCAGGTTGGTTACCGTGGTTTTCGGATGCGTTGGCCTTAGTGTTTACCACGACTAGTTTGATGTTGACGGCACTGATCGCTTACGATCCGATTCACACGGAATTACCGATTAATGCGTTCTTGTTACCTACGATTGGCTTATTCACCTTTAAGGTGGTGCGTAGTTTGTGGTTGTATCAAGTTCGGGTTCCGTGTTCGGTCTGGGAGTCGATAGGCGCCTCGCTGTCAGGTCTGGCGTTGACGCATACCGTCGCTAAAGGTACGTTGCAAGGATTGTTTACGACGGGTAAGCCGTTTATGCGTACCCCAAAATACGAAAAACAGCGTCCGTTATTGGCAGGTCTAGTGACTATTTGGCAAGAATTGTTGTTATTAACCTTGTTAACCTCGGCAATTGTTTTTATGTCTACCTTGGAAAATTTCAATAACCTCAGTGGACACTTATGGATGGCGGTGTTAGCGGTGCAAGCTGTGCCTTATGTGGCGTCGTTGCTGATTCTGATAGTGAGTATTGCTCCCCACTATCTGTCAGATAAACATAATGTTGATGACGAAGACGATTTTTAGGCGCAACCTTGGGACGGGGTATTGGCAACATTTCACCTGCAAACGTGGAATATGTACAGCAGGGTCGCGACTTGCGCTTAGACTTTTTACGTGGTCTGGTGATGTTAGTCGTGATTTGCGTACACTTGGAATATCCCTCCTATCTCAGCATGTTTATGTGGGAACGCTTAGGCATGGTGTCCAGCGCCGAGGGTTTTGTACTGTTTTCGGGAGTGGTGCTTGGCATCGTTTACAAAAAACGCTTGCATAAGCATGGATTACTCGATTCCGCTTTAAAACTCTGGCGGCGAGCTGGGCAATTGTATATTGTGAATGTGGCGGTCATTTGCAGTGTGTTACTCTTAAGTCATTTGCCGGGTCTGAATGTTTTACCGTTAACAACTTGGGGCAGCCCTGCTGGCGGGCCAATTATTCAGCTATTCCCCACATTCGATACGCCTTGGGGGGAAATTTTAAAGCAGACCTTATTGTTAGAAATAGGCCCTCACCAGTTTCGCGTGATGGGTTTATATGCGTTATTGATTGCCTGTGCACCTATAGTCTTATATCTATTGCACAAACATTATCTCTGGCAATTATTAACTGTCAGTTGGTTGGTGTATGCGCTCAATATTTGGCTGAAACTACGAATCAGTCATGCGGGTTTTGAATATGCCTTTCCGGTGTTGAGCTGGCAGTTACTGTTTTTTAACGGCATGATTATTGGGTATTATCATGAGCAGGTCTTTCATTGGCTGGCAGATCAGCGCAATGCGCCTTACATCTATCTGACAACCTTGGGAACCGGAATATTCATGCTGTTTGCGTTAGCCAATCCCCGTCCGCTATTTTGGCCTTGGAGTGCTTGGCAGTGGATTGATCAGGCGACATACCGTCAAATTTATATGACTTGGTTTTATAAAAAAAATTTATGTATCGGTCGGGTGGTTAATAATGCCTTGGTTTATGCCAGTCTATTTGCAGGCATTAGCTGGTATTGGAAGTTTTGCTACCGTTGGTTAGGCTGGTTATTTATCCCGATTGGTCAGGCCTCACTCTATGTATTTATCTGGCATATTTATGTGGTTTTGCTGTGGAGTAATCTTCCGTTAACCTATACTAATTTATGGCTCAATACCCTAGTGCATGTTGCCAGTATTGGCTTGATTTGGCTCATGGTACAAAATAAATTTATGTTTGGCGTCGTTCCGCGTTAATCAATGCCGACGAAGCTGCAAGAGGATTTTTCGGCGGTCATTATTTTGGATACGACTTGCTACACAGCCGATTTAAATTTAGACGCAGACCAACTTGCGTGACACTGTTTTGATTTAAAGAATTTGGAATACTAATACTCCAACCAACCCATTTTTAATTCACTTATTGATTGTTAGGAAGTGCTATGACGAAAAAAATTACCAAAGCTGTTTTCCCTGTCGCTGGATTGGGCACGCGCTTTTTACCCGCGACCAAAGCCTGTCCCAAGGAAATGTTGCCAGTGGTGGATAAACCTCTGATTCAATATGCGGTTGAAGAGGCTGTGGCTGCGGGAATCGACACCATGATTTTTATTACTGGGCGTAGTAAAAATGCGATTATGGATCACTTTGACAAAGCTTATGAGTTAGAAACTGAGTTAGAAGCCAAAAACAAACAGGAGCTATTAAGCATTTTGCGTAGCACCGTGCCTGCTAACATCTCATTTGTCTTTATACGTCAAGCTGAAGCTTTAGGTTTAGGACATGCTGTGCATTGTGCCAAAGCGGTTGTCGGTGATGAAGACTTTGCGGTGTTATTGGCTGACGATTTGGTTGAAGATGGTACGCGCGGTTGCATGAAGCAAATGGTCGATTTATATGCGCAAAAACAATGCTCCATCCTAGGAGTAGAGCGCGTGGCGCCTACCGAAACCGATAAATACGGTATTGTAAAAACAGGTGACTTTGAAGGCGCGGTCGGTGCGGTCGAAGTCATTGTCGAAAAACCTAAACCCGATGTCGCGCCATCCAATCTCGCTGTCGTGGGACGCTATATTTTATCGGGCAAAATTTTCGAAAAAATTGAAAAAACTGGCAAAGGTGCTGGCGGTGAAATCCAGCTCACCGATGCGATTGCTGACTTATTAAGCGATGAACAAGTCTTGGCCTACGAATTTGAAGGCAACCGCTACGATTGCGGCAATAAACTTGGATTCTTAGTCGCTACTGTGGAGCATGGCTTATTACATCCAGAGCTGAAAGACGACTTTAAAACCTATATTCTAGATTTAGCAAAAGATTTAGCATAACGCTCCTCTGCTAGAAAGTATCTTCGAGTATACTCACCCACTGACCAATCTATCGCAGTCTGCTGGCTATTAAAAGTAACCTATAGTCAGCAGTCTGCTAACCTTTAGTTTAAGTTGTCTAATATCAAACCATCCAATCAGTCATGAGTGATATTCAATACATTGATACCCCTGAGCGCCTTGCAGAATTATGCCAACGATTGGCGAATGTTCCCTGGGTGGCTTTGGATACTGAGTTTTTGCGTGAAAAAACTTATTATCCCCAGTTTTGCTTGCTCCAACTTGCTACCCCAGATTGGGTCGCTTGCGTGGATCCCATTGCCTTAAAGGATTTAAATCCCTTATTAGACATACTCTACAGCCCAGACATCATCAAAGTGTTTCACTCCTGTCGCCAAGATTTGGAGATTTTTTACCAGCTACGTGGCAGCGTTCCACAACCCGTATTTGACACCCAGCTAGCTGCGCCATTACTCGGCTTTCAAGATAGTACCGGTTACGCGATGTTAGTTTCCAGTTTTTTAAATATTAATCTAAATAAAGCCTACACCCGTACCGACTGGAGCGTTCGCCCTCTCAGTACCGAGCAGTTGGAATATGCTGCGGATGATGTCATTTATTTATCGAAAATATATTTATTGATGGGGGAGCAACTCAAGCAACTTGGACGCTTGGAATGGTTGCAGGATGATTTTAAGGAATTAAACGATCCGCAACTGTATAAACTCGCCCCTGAAAATGCCTGGTTTCGAATTAAAGGCAAAAACAAACTCACGGGTAAACAGCTTTCTATAGTGCAAACTTTAAGTGCTTGGCGTGAGCAAGTTGCCCAAGCTGAAAATCGTCCAAGAAATTGGTTAATGCGCGATGAAATGTTGATTGAATTCGCTAAATTGCAGCCAGAAACCATTGAGGCGCTGAATAACGTGCGTGGCGTACATGAAAAAATGGTGAGCCGACATGGCAAAGTCATTTGTCAATTGATAACCCAAGCAAAACAGCAAGCCCCAAAACCGTTGCATGATAAAGACAAGCCAGCAAAGAAAACCCCAGAGCAAGAAGTTATTCTGGATATATTGGCAGCCATCGTGCGTTTGCGCGCCGAACAAAACCGCTTGAATCCCAGTATTTTAGCCTCCCGCGATGATTTAGAAGCCTTGCTCTTAGAACCGCCCACAGGCGCGTTATTACAAGGCTGGCGTAGAACCATGGTCGGCAATGAGCTACTCAGTATGCTGGATGGGCAAATTGCTTTAACCCTGTCACGCACTAAAATAACGCCGACTTCGTTGAGTGTGTTTTAGGTGTTTTTGCACAAAGCCATGGATAACTGATACTTTGTGTCAGGCATCAATGGCTTCGATTCAATCGGGGTGTAGCTAAGATATGCTGATTTAGATTAGCCCAAGCCACTTAAATGTAAGGCTTCGCAATAGTTAAGACTAAGCACTTGAACGTGGTTTTGCGAATTAAGTTGTTGTAATACACTTGTCAATCAAGCACAGTTCGGTCTTTCGCAGCCACTTTTCAACGTGCTTTGTTTGATAATCTAATAAAAAATTAGAAATTTCAAAAATTAAGT
>SXIZ01000089.1 GCA_005779525.1 Methylococcaceae bacterium | reverse complement strand
CGGTCAATCCCGAGCGCTATGTGCCGCCACATGTTCGCGATGGTAGCCGAGGTGTAATGTCATGGAGTGATATGGAAACCACATCAACCTCGACTTTCACGTGCTATAACGTAATATTCAGAAACAGATTCCACTACGTTTGCTATAGTTATAGGGTTAATCTGTAATCAATTTGTACTCTTTAGTGAAGGTGAATCTTATGTTGACCCAGAAAAAAACGTTATCGGTGATGTTGAGTATTTTATTGGGCGTCGGGATTTTCAACCTCGATAATGCCGAAGCTCGCAGTGTTAGCCCGTTTCCTGCAAGCTTAAGCAATATTTCGGCGTTTAGGGGGCAGAATAATGTCAGTTACTACTTTTATATCACTGGCAGTAAATCTGGCTCGGTCTGGGGTACTAATATTTATACGGATGATTCTAATCTGGCAGCGGCGGTGGTGCATGCAGGCTTATTAAAAGACGGTGAAACTGGCGTGGTTAAAGTAACGACCTTGCCTGGCCAGAGTCAATATACGGGTAGTAACGCTAATGGCGTGAATTCAAGCTCTTATAGTAATTTTCAAGGCAGTTATTCGCTGGCTGCAGATGATGGTGGCGATAATCCGGTGATTGCTGCGCCAGGTGATTTACGCAGTTTTCGTGGCTATCCAGGGGATACTTATCTGTTTTCGCTGACCGCTAAAGCTGATGCGGGTAGTCTCTGGGGTAACAATGTTTATACTGACGATTCCAACTTAACTGCCGCTGCCGTATACGCAGGCGCCCTGAGCAATGGTGCCAAAGGTGTGGTGCGGGTAGTGATAGTCCCCGGACAAGACCGTTATATCAGCGGCAGTCATAACGGGATCAATACCAATAGTTACGCGGTGTATCCAGGAAGCTATGCGCTCTCCAATGTTACAGGAGATATCCCCTTAATCCCATTATTGGGCAGCCCCGAGAACCCTATTGATAACTCTGGAGGCTTGAGTAATTTCCGTGCGTATTTGGGAGGTGCGTATTATTTTAAAGTTAAAGGCGCCAAAATCGGCAGTATTTGGGGCTCTAATCCGTATACCGACGACTCCAGCTTAGCCACAGCAGCGGTTCACGCAGGCTTATTGCAAGATGCGCAAACGGGTGTACTTAAAGCTACGATCCAAGCAGGATTGAGTCAATATATAGGCACGACTGCTAATGGCGTTAATTCGAATAACTATAGTAATTTTAGCGGTAGTTATACACTAGCCGCAGCCGATGGGAGTTTAGGGTCTATTCCCGCTATTACCAGCCCACTGCAAGCCAATTACAGCGTCGGTCAAGCCTTTAGTTATCAAATCGTAGCGACGAATACAGCTAAAAAATATAATGCAACGGGTCTACCCAAAGGCTTAAGCGTGAACACCGACACTGGATTGATTAGCGGAACACCCATACTGACTGGACGTTTTGCCATTGATTTACAAGCGATTAACGATTCTGGCACCAGTTCTAAAACCTTGGTGTTAAATTCAGGAGCGATATCGACTCCGGTCACGCCAACACCTACCCCCAGCACACCGCAAGCCAGTAATACTGCCGATTGCTTATTGAATTGGGCGGAAGCGCATTTTCCAGAATTGTTTAGTCCGGCTAATCGTCCGACCGAGCAGGGCTTTGGCTATCAATACCGTTTTTATAGTGCCACCAACACCTATCTCGGTATTTTGCTAGGCGATAAAGTACATTTACTGCAATTGAATAAATCTACAACCCCCGTTGAAGTCGGCAGCGTAGCGCAATTCAAACCTTTAAGTGGCTGTAACTAATTTTAAATCGGCTTTAGTTAAAAAAATACGGCGGGAAAATTGGCAAATCCAAATTAGTGGGTAAGATAGTTAGGTATGCTAGTGCAATAGTTGCACTGATAAACTTAGACACCTTTAAGTGTCGTAAGTTTAGTCTAGCAATCACTATTATTTTAATTACTATTGTCTAAATGAGGAGTAAGCATGTCAATTTTTACCCAACCGTTAAAAAAAGTTCTGAGTATCTGCCTGTGGAGTTTATGCGTTTCAAGCTTTAATGCCTCAGCCGCCCAAGTATCTGCCGAGCCAAGCTCAGAGGCTGCGCATGCCGAACATAGCATGAATTGGCCGGGTATCTATTACGGCTATCTCCCCTGCGAAGATTGTAATGGCCTAAAAACCACCTTAGCGTTAAATAAAAACAATAGCTATATTTTAATTACCCAATATGTCGGTAAATCACCTAGAGAGTATGTCGAAAAGGGCAAATTTATCTGGAGCGATAAACACAATACCATCATCTTAAACGCCAAAAATGGCACGGATAAACATTATTATTACGTCGATGAGAATGGGTTAGTGCAATTGGATAACCACGGTGAACGTATTGCAGGTAAAGATGCCGACCGCTATCACTTAGTTAGAACCGAAGTCACCAAAAATCCTCCCGAACAACACGGCATGCACTAGTTATTAGTACCCAAGTTTTGGTAGTTTTCCACGAACACGCTGCTGGAATTTCAACGTGGGTATGCATTCAGGTACCCACCCGATCTTATGCGGTGCTTTAGGGCTTGCAAGGCATCAAACCCCCAGTCATAACGGCGGTCATCTGTGAGCGCCTAGATTTTAAGGCATAAACTTGCTTTCAGCGCGTGAAACCCGCATGATTAGCCTGTAACTTGCTACAGGATTTATTATGTTCAGACGTCAATATTTTTATGGTTTGCTAGTGTGCTTAGTATGCAGCGGTCAAACTACGCATGCACTCGAACCTTTTGTCGTGGGCGCTTTTTCCAGCGGCAGCCTAAACGATTGGCAAACGCACAACTTTACAGGCGAAACCCACTATCAAATTGTCAGCGATAGCGATGGCACTAAAGTGTTACAAGCGAGCAGCCAAAATGCCGCCTCGGGACTTTTTCGTCAGCAGCTTATCAATATTCGGAAAACCCCCTACTTAAACTGGCGTTGGAAAGTCCTGCAACCCTTAAGTGCCTTGCCAGAACAATCCAAAACAGGCGACGATTTTGCGGCCAGAATGTATGTGGTTATAGACGGCGGGCTATTATTTTGGCAAAAGAAAAGTATTAATTACGTCTGGAGCAGTCAAACGCCAAAAGCTACGGTTTGGCCAAATGCGTTTGCCGGAGAAGCGGTAAAAATGTTAGCGCTACGGGACGCCACGGCCACGTTAAATACGTGGTATACAGAAAAACGCAATATTCGCACTGATCTAAAAAATTTACTCGGGCTAGAAGTTGATGCCATTGATGCTTTAGCAGTGATGACCGACACCGATAATAGCCATGGCCAAGCCAAAACGCTGTATGGTGATATTTATTTTAGTGCAGAGTAACAGATTGAATTGCTGAGACGTTAAATATTGAGTAATTCAAATTCTGGCTCTGGATTTTAGTCACACAGCCCCGTCTCAGAATCCAAAAAAAAGTCCAATGGACCCTAAGTACAGCTTTCAGGATATCAGTTGCGTGATTTTTTTACGTATCTCAGTAGGGAGCTTACATGAAACGCAACCTGGATGGCATCAAGTACACCTTGTGAGTTTTAACCCACTTTAAATTCCACGTGCTTGGGTCATTATCGCCGTAAAATGCTAGCGCCATTTTGCACCACACCGTCTGCTGTGGAGAGCTTAACCACCCACAGCTTCACGCTTGGGGCCAAAATTTATTTTAAATACCGACCTTTTGCATCTCTATCAATTTGGGCCGCTAAAATTAGGATACCTTCCATAAATCCCCACAGTAAGCCATAGCCTCCGGTTACCACCGTTAAGGCAATCTGCGCTAAGCCGTATTTCCAAAATCCTAGATAAAAACGATGTGCGCCAACCATTCCCAAGGTTAAGCCTAATAGACCTGCAACCCAGCGATATTTTACTGGCCGTAAGGGATTATTCAAATTGACAAACAGACGGGCTGCAGAAACTTTGTCATCCTGCAATTCAAACTCGACATCGTCTCCGATCACCGGATGGCGTTTGTCTTGCCAAACATTATGACTAAATTCATAGCTATCGTCTTCGACTTTAATAAGCCCTGCCCCGGTGGCACGGTTATAACTTACAATCAAGCCATTCATGATTTATCCTCACTTATAAATATTATTATTTTTATATTGTTGCTGACTGGCTTAGTTATCTTTGAGTCTAACCGCAAGGACATCACATTCGGCATGATGTAATACCCCATTCGCGGTTGATCCCAGTAACAGCGCTAAACCATGTCGCCCGTGCGAACCGACAACAATCAGATCGACGGCATTCGCCGCTGCCAAGGACACGATTTCTAGCTTTGGACTGCCAATGACTAACCATTGATCGGTCTCCGCAACCTCTAATTCTGCCCCCAGTTTGGCTAAGCGCTCTTGCGCTAAACGCATGAGCTCTTCTCCTAAATCAACATCAAACGGCATCACCTGCCCATCTAACATCCCAGTACTAATTGGTAGATTATCAGCGACATGCACCAAGCTCAATTTTGCTTGATAAACGGCTTGCAGAGCTTTCGCACGTTGCGCGACATATTGATCATGTGCAGAAAAGTCTGTCGCTAACAATATATGTTGGTATCCGAGCATAGCTAATTCCTCAGCAAGTAAATTTTCAAAGTTGCCACTTTAAAACGCTGCAACAATTTCCGCAAACCAATTCATCAATTGATAAGTGACGATAATATACAAAAATGCCACCCCCAAACCGAAGGGAAATGACTGCCCCAATGCATGGCGAATAATATGTCCGCAGACCACCCAATGCCAGAGGGTTAAGCCCAAAATGGTCAAAATTAATAACTCCGCTCCGCGCCCTGAAACCTGCAAATACATGGGCGGTAGCGCAAAAAAACTAATCAGGGCGTCAGTGCCCAGTAAGGCGGTCATCGCCTGTTGATAACGGGCCAATTTGCCACTGACCAGTAACAGTAAGGCAATAAACCCCATCACCAGGATTATTTCAAAACCAATTTCAATTAATACGACAGAAATCTGATGCTCTTGATCATACAGCATCAAAAATGCTACGAGCGCATAAAGGAACAACACGATGCTCGATAAAAAGTTCGATTTCGGGACATCCTGTGGGCCTTTTTTTAACAGGCAAATGGCCAAAAATAAGCGCGACAGTGCCAGTAACATTAACTCGCCTCCTCCAAGGCTTGCTCGGCTTCCATCCACGCGAGTTCAGCAGCCTCCAAGGCTTTATCTATCTGTTGCTTTTGCTCCAGAGCCTGCATTAATCGCGGCTTGGCAGCTTCAGTGTAAATTTCAGGATCGCTCAAAGTTTGCTCCAGTTGCTGCTGTTGTTGATGATATTTATCCACCAACTGTTCAGCTTTTTTGACGGCATCCAAGTGGGGTTTCAAGCGTTGTCGCCGTTCGGCCTCCGCCTTGCGCTGATCTTTACGCGAAACCACTGCTTCGCCGTCAGCGAGGGATTCTAAGGCATTCGAACTATTGCGTTGCTCAGCTAACCAACTGCGATAATCATCCAAATCCCCATCAAACGGCACCGCACGACCATCACCCACTAGCAATAATTGATCGGTGACGGTACGCAATAAATGTCGATCATGCGATACCACCACCAAAGCTCCCTGAAACTCTTGCAAGGCCACATTTAAAGCATGGCGCATGTCCAAATCTAAGTGATTGGTCGGCTCGTCGAGTAACAGTAAATTGGGGTTTTGATACACCAGCATCGCTAATACTAGCCGAGCTTTTTCACCGCCAGAAAACGGGCGTACCGCTTCTTTGACTTTATCTCCCTGAAAATCAAAGCCCCCCAAGAAATT
>SXIZ01000088.1 GCA_005779525.1 Methylococcaceae bacterium | reverse complement strand
ATTATGCGTGACCATCACCAGGGTTTTGCCCTGTTGTTTTAAATCGGTAAACAAGCTAAACACCGATTCTGCAGTCGCGGCATCTAAATTGCCTGTGGGTTCGTCGGCCACAATCAAGGGCGGATCATTCGCCAACGCCCGAGCAATCGCCGCCCGTTGTTGCTGGCCGCCAGAAACCTGACTGGGTAAATGCTGAGCATACGCAGATAAACCCACCAGATTGAGTAAATACTGCCCCCGTTGCAGGCGTTCACGTTTAGGTAGCTGGGCACTAAAATCCATGGGGAGCAAGATATTCTGCAATAAATTCAGTGAGGGCAAGAGCTGAAAAAACTGAAACACAATGCCAACCTGCTGACCACGCCAGCGGGATAATTGCTCTTCCCCTAAGGTAGGTAATGAACTACCGCAGACTTCGATTTGTCCCGCGGTGGGGCGATCTATCCCAGTCAGCAAATTCAATAAGGTTGATTTACCATTGCCGGAAGGACCGACAATCGCTACAAACTCACCTGCATTAATCTGCAATGAGATATCTTGGAGTACTGGCTGGAGCGTGTCGCCCAGAGTATAGGTTTTGGAGACATGACTAAGTTTTATGATTGCGGACATAAGGTATTTGGAATGACGCTTGTTTGCGTAGCCATTAGATTCTATCATGCACCTTCTACAAAACACATTCGCCTATGACAACACTACAAATATTTTGGCTGGTATTGGGTTCGAGCTGGACCGTACTGGAAATTTTAATCGCCTACAAAACTCGTGCAGCCATTAATCCCTCCCAAATTCTGGAAGTGCGTTCTGAGCGTTTTATCTGGATAGTGGTCATCTCTGCCGTCCTAGCTGCACTCTTCTTAAAACACTGGCAGCTATTGCCGCTCCCGTTTCCGGTAATGCAACGACAGGTTTTTGCGACACTGCTGTTTTGTTGTGGCTTGAGTTTACGCGCCTATGCGGTCTGGAGTTTGGGCATATTTTTTAGCACCAGCGTCATTACTCAAAGCCAGCATCTTCTGATTGAGCACGGCCCTTATCGACTAATCCGACATCCAGCATACAGCGGCTTACTCTGCAGCTTTTTGGCGGCAGGTATTGCCATGGGCGATTTATTAGCCTGCGTGACCTTAGTACTCCCCATTGCCTGGATTCTAATCCAGCGTATGCATATTGAAGAACAGATGTTGCTAGCGCATTTTGGGCTTACCTACCAAGACTATTGCGCCCGCACCTATAAAATCTTGCCTGGAATTTTTTAAATGCGGTTACGTAGTATCATTAGTGAGTTTAAACGCATACGTGCAATTTTATTTGACATTCCCTAGCCGCAAGGGAATATTTAATTCATTGATCCATTTTTATATTATTACATGTCGAACACTAAACATATCGTGATTGTGGGTGCCGGACCCGGTGGCCTTTGTGCTGGAATGCTGTTAAGTCATCGTGGATTTAAAGTCACGATTTTAGAAAAACATCCCGAAGTGGGTGGTCGTAATCGGCCAATTCGTATGCAAGGCTTTGTTTTTGATACTGGGCCGACATTTTTATTAATGAAATATATTTTGGATGAAATGTTCGAACTGTGCGGTAAACGCAGTGCAGATTACCTGCAGTTTGTGCAACTCAATCCCATGTATCGTTTGTTATTTGATGATAGGCAGGTGAATGTTTATTCCGAGCGCGCACAAATGCGTAGTGAATTAGACGCCAATTTTGCCGAAGGCAGTGCGGGCTTTGATCAATATATCCAACAAGAAGGCCAGCGCTTTCAAAAACTGTTCCCCTGTATTAAACGCGCCTATTCAGATTGGAAAGCATTTTTTGCCTGGGACTTAATTAAAGCCATTCCCTATTTAGCGCTCAATCACAGCGTGTTTTCTAATTTAGGGCGCTATTTTCGCGAAGAAAAAATGCGCTTAATCTTTTCGTTTCAATCGAAATATTTAGGCATGTCGCCGTGGGAATGCCCGGCACTGTTTACCATGTTATCGTACTTAGAACATGAGTACGGAATCTACCATGTCCAGGGCGGCCTAAATCAAATTGCGCAAGCGATGGCGAAAGTGATTACGGAACAAGGTGGCAACATTTTAACTAACGCCCCAGTCGCAGAATTAATCACCGCAGATACGCAGATAACTGGGGTGCGTTTGGCCGATGGTACCGAAATACTGGCAGACGAAGTGATCATCAATGCCGACTTTGCTTATGCGATGTCTAACTTGGTAAAACCAGGTTTGTTAAAACGCTATCGCCCTGAACGTTTGCAAAAACTAGAATATTCCTGCTCGACCTTTATGCTGTATCTGGGATTAGATACCCGCTACGAACTACCGCATCATCAAATCGTCTTTGCTAAGGACTATCACAGCAATATTAATAATATTTTTAACAGCAAAGTCTTGAGCGAAGATTTTTCCTTTTATGTGCAAAATGCCAGTGTGTCCGACCCAACACTCGCTCCTGCAGGTCAGTCAGCGTTGTATATCTTGGTGCCTGTACCCAACAATAGTAGCGCTATCGATTGGCAACAGACCTGTGAGGCTATGCGCGAACAAGTACTCGATGCCTTAGAGTCACGACTAGGTGTAAGCGATATTCGCAGCCACATTGTCTGTGAAAAAATGTTAACGCCCGCCACCTGGGCCTCAGCCGAACATGTGTTTATGGGAGCCACCTTTAGTTTGGCGCATAAATTTAGCCAAATGCTGTATTGGCGTCCGCACAACCGTTTTGAAGAATTAGGCAACTGTTATTTGGTTGGCGGCGGTACGCATCCAGGCAGTGGCTTACCCACGATTTACGAATCCGCACGGATCTCTGCGCGCATGATTTGCCAGAAATATGGCATAGCCTTTGGCGATCTGAAGGAAGCCTAATGCAGCAGCGCCTCGATATCATCTCGGTCTTGGATGAACAGTTACTCAAAAGTTATGCGGTAAGTCAATCGGATGAATTAGCACAGCAAATCCAACTTGCCCGCAACGCCAGCAAAATTTGGGCAGCTACGCCCATCAAACAGCGCTTAGCAATTTTATGCAAGCTCTCCCAAATCATCTTGGATGATATCGAGGCGATCACGCTCACGGTGATGCAAGTTACGGGCAAAGTTAAAACCGAGGTGCTATTGGGTGAAATCTACCCGGTTTTAGCATTACTGCGTTTTTACCAGCAGCATGCTGCAGAAATTTTGGCACCTAAGGCCATGTTCACCTCACCGCTAGCGTTTCCCAATGCAACGGCAGGATTTACGCGCTACCCCTACGGGGTAGTTGCCGTGATTTCGCCGTGGAATTTTCCGCTGCAACTCACCTTAAGTCCATTACTCAGTGCTTTAATCTGCGGTAATGGCATAATCTTTAAAACCTCTGAACTGAGCGTACCCGTGGGGGAATTAATCTTAGCGCTATTGCAAAAACTGGCTTTGCCCGAGGGTCTGGTACAGCAGGCTATTGGGGATGCCACCACCGGGCAGCAATTAATTGAGCAACGCCCGGATTTATTATTTTTCACAGGCGGTATCCGCGGCGGACGGGCAGTCATGGCACAGGCAGCGCAACACCCGATTCCCGTCATCTTAGAATTAGGCGGCAAAGATGCGATGCTGGTATTGGAAGACGCCAATCTAGAGCGGGCTTGTAATGCTGCTTTGTATGGCGCCTTTAGTAATAGTGGACAGGTCTGCGTATCGGTAGAGCGGCTGTATGTCCACCAAAACTGTTATGCCAAATTGCTGCAATTATTGCTGGAAGGTGTAGCCAAAATTACCGTAGGCCACGGCGCACAAGGCGATTTAGGCGCCCTCACCTCCTTAGCCCAGTACCAAACCGTAGCCGCACACTACCATGATGCACTCGCCAAAGGTGCTAAAGCCTCAGGACCCTTGGAACTCGACGGTCGCTATCTAAAACCAGTGGTGCTTTGGGATGTCACCCACGAAATGCGGGTTATGCAGGAAGAAACTTTTGGGGCCTTGCTGCCTGTTATGGCAGTGCGTAGCGAAGCGGAAGCCATAGCACTCGCAAACGCTTCTGAATACGGACTCAATGCCAGTGTTTGGAGTCGCAATATTGCCCAAGCCAAACACGTTGCCGCGCAATTACACGTGGGCAATTGGGCCATTAATGATGTGATTAAAAATATCGGCCATGCAGGTCTGCCCTTTGGCGGTACTAAAATGAGTGGTTTTGGCCGCTATCGAGGCGCAGAAGGCTTACATAACTTTAGCTATACGGTCTCCGGGCTGACCAGTCACAGCCAGTTAACGCAAGAACCCAACTGGTTTCCATACTCTGAAGCAGGTTTTCAGCACATGTTAGGCTATATCGATTTTAATTTTGGTAGTGGCAATTTATGGCAACGTATCCGCCGCAACTTACCAGCCTTACAGGCATTTCGCGGCTATGCCCAGAGCAATATGAAACAGCACACACAAAACATTTTAATTTGGCTAGGCATACAACGAGATTATTAAATGAATGCAAAACAACACGTAGTCGTCATCGGGGCAGGCTTGGGTGGATTGTCGGCGGCAATCTCTCTCGCTACCGAAGGTTTTAGCGTCGTTTTACTAGAAAAAAATGACAAAGTCGGCGGTAAATTAAATATCTTGCATAAAGATGGATTTAGTTTTGACCTTGGGCCTTCCATCTTAACCATGCCGCATATCTTTGAACAACTGTTTATCAAAGCCGGCAAATCTATGGCGGATTATGTGCGCATACAAGCCGTAGAACCGCACTGGCGCAACTTTTTCGAAGATGGTACGACCTTGGATTTAAGTTCCGATCCTGGCATCATGCAACAGCAATTGGCGCAACTCGGTCCTAATACCGCGCACGAATTTGAGCAATTTTTAGCGTATTCCAAGCAGCTGTGTCGCAGTACTGAAGACGGCTATTTTTCGCATGGCTTGGATAGTTTTGGCGAACTGATTAAACACTACGGCCCTTGGCGTAGTCTAAAAGAATTTGATGTATTTCGTTCCATGGATCAAGGCGTACGCCGCTTTATCAAAGACCCTAAGCTGGTCGAAATCTTAAATTATTTTATTAAATATGTCGGCTCATCCCCCTACGATGCGCCAGCGTTAATGAATTTACTGCCGTACATTCAATTCGGCTATGGCTTGTGGTACATCCAAGGCGGCATGTATGCCATGGCCGAAGCGCTACAAAAACTGGCAATCGAATTAGGCGTATCCATCCGCGTAAATACTGAAGTAGTCGAAATTCAACATCAACAAGCGCAAGTAACGGCGGTGCGTTTGCAGGATGGCAGTGTGATTACGGCAGATATCGTCGTATCGAATATGGAAGTGATTCCCGCGTTTAACACCTTATTTCAGCAGCCCCCCGCAGAAGTCCATAGCTTAAAGCGCTTTGAACCCAGTTGTTCTGGCTTAGTGATGCATCTAGGCGTTGATCGAATCTATTCGCAATTGGCGCATCATAACTTTTTCTATTCCGATGCCCCGAAAGCGCACTTTAATGCGGTTTTTCATCAAAAAGCGCTTTCTCAGGACCCGACCATTTATCTGGTTGCCCCGGTAAAAAGTGATCCTAGCCAAGCGCCTGCAGGCTGTGAAATTATCAAAATTCTGCCACATATTCCGCATCTTGATCCTAAGAAACCCTTAACCCCTGAAGATTACGCTGCGCTGCGCGAGCGCGTGTTAACTAAACTGGAACGCATGGGCTTAACATCCTTAAGAAAACATATCGTCTGTGAAGAATTCTGGACGCCAAGCGATATTCAACAACGTTACTACTCAAACCAAGGCTCCATTTATGGCGTGGTGGCGGATCGATTTAAAAACTTAGGCTTTAAAATTCCGCAACGCAGTCAACAATTTAAAAATCTCTATTTTGTGGGCGGTAGCGTCAATCCCGGGGGCGGCATGCCCATGGTGACACTGTCAGGGCAATTAGTCCGAGATAAAATTTTGGCTGATATTGCGGCTCAAGACTTATCCTAGCGCTTTTGTCGGGTTACGTCGGTAGTGAGTCGGGTTCGACGCGCAGTACTCACTGCAACATAATGCATTGCAATGTTATCGCTCGGCTAAACCGACAGCGGATTTGCTCCCTTGTCGGGTTACGGTGCGCGGATAACACGGTTATTTTTGAACTTAATATTGGCGCACCGAACCCGACCTACCTCACTGAACCGACCTAAGTCACAAAGTAGGTCGGGTTCGACGCGCATTACTCACTGAAAAATAATGTATTGTAATGTTATCACGCGTCTAACCCGACAGCGGGTGTGCTCCCTTGTCGGGTTACGGTGCGCGGATAACACGGTTATTATTGAGCTTATGGTGAGGGCGCACCTAACCCGACCTACCTCACTGAACCGACTTAAGTCACAAAGTAGGTCGGGTT
>SXIZ01000087.1 GCA_005779525.1 Methylococcaceae bacterium | reverse complement strand
GAACCGCAAGCTCTAACGAAAAAATGTATTCTGCTTTACTTGACAGACCTTGCATTCTTCATTATATTTCAAACGCATAGATAGGCGACGATGTGACTTAATATGACTCAACCTTTAATGTTGCCCCGAAAGTTTTTTAATGTGTTTTTTCTTTCCGAGCATTAAAGGGTCTTTACAAATCCACCCGCGTAATTGATGCTTATCCCTAAATTCACTTTTACCCAATTCACAGTTGCTATGACTGTTATTCAATTCGAGGATTTAACTATGCGTGTCCTGCTTATCAAACACATTACCGCCTTAACTTTTGTTTGCCTAACTTCGAACGCATGCGCTTCTAGCTTTTCACTCTGGTCTACCGAAGAACAGGAAGTATTTAACCTAGTCAACCAGCAGCGTAGCTTAAATAATTTAAATGTATTAAACGCTGACAGCCGTCTGCAGGATGCGGCTACGACCCATTCTCTAGACATGGCTTTGAATAATTATTTTTCGCATACGGGTTCTGACAATTCCACAGCCAGTCAACGCATCCAAGCTGCTGGCTATAATTGGAATTTTGCCGGGGAAAATATTGCTGCGGGCTACGGATATAATCTCCCAGCGATCAATGCCGCCCGTTCGGTAATGTTCGGTACGGACAATCTCTCGGTGATTAACACGTTCTCCAGCAATAATGGCAAACAGACTGTTTCAAGCTGGGATTTAGTGGGTGCAGATTGGGATTCAGCGTTATGGGATAGCTGGCATCAAGGCTGGATGGGCAGCACGGGGCATAGACAAACTATTTTAACTGCGGGCTTTACTGATTTAGGCGTGGGCTTAGTTGTGGATAATACTGATACCTCGTTTACCCAGGACAACACACTCATCGGCCCTTTTTACACCTATTGGACCCAAAACTTTGCCGCGGGTGATACGGCGTTGGTTCCGCTCCCCACTGCATTTTGGTTACTGCTTAGCGCCCTGATGTCGCTGGGTCTAGTCAGAAAATCTCGCGAAATTTAACTATCGCAAGCTCTCAACAGTGAACACCTACTCGACGGCTTTGCGCTTAGTTCGAGTAGGAAAATGCGGGCCCCAGCATAATCACCAGCAGCATCAATTAGCGCAAGCAGCAAACGCTAAGCCCCTTGGAGCCTAACCATTTAACGCAACAACTCCAAACGGCGAATAATCTCTTCTCTGATTTTTGCTTGCGTGTAATGATCTGAAATCGATAAAGATTCATCCGCAGTCAGATAAAACATATCTTCCGCCCGACTTCCGATCGTCGTAATCTTCGCGCTATGCAATTCTAAATGAAACAGCGTAAACACCTGCCCCAATGTCGACAATAATCCCGCGCAATCGGTGGTAATCAATTCCAGTATGATGCGCTGATTGATCGCATCTTCATGAAAACTAATTTTGGTGGGTATCGGAAAATGTTGGGCCTGGCGCGAACGACGCCCATGAATATTACGTTCTTGCTTGATGGTTTTTTGCATTAAATTTTGGCGCAATGCCCGGCAGATATGGACTTCACGGAACAAGTCTTTAATCGCTTCGCCACTCTGCTCCAAAATTTGAAAACTATTCAACACATAACTGTCATGAGTAGTGATAATCCGCGCATCGAGTATCGTTAAACCCAATTGCCCTAAGGTCGCGGTGCTGAGGGAAAAAATATTGGCCTCATTGCGGCAATAAATAAAAACTTCCGCACTACCCCGTTGCGTTTGTGGGCGCAGCAGTACCAAAGGCAATTCATCTTCGCGCGAAGCAGCAATGGCTATGGTATGCCATGCGATTTCATCTGCGGAATAGCGCAGAAAATAATCATCACTCATATGCCGCCAAGACTTTTCGATACTGCTGACCGAGATCCCTAGATTCAGCAGTTCTTGTTGCGCTTCTTGCATGTTTTCCTGTAAGCGCTCCGAAACCGCAATCGGATTTTCCAATCCCCGACGCAATGCTTGCTGCGTCGCCATATAGAGTTCTTTTAACAGCGTGTCTTTCCAGGAATTCCAAAGTTCTGGATTGGTTGCGCGGATATCTGCTACGGTCAGCAAATATAAATAATTTAAATATTCCACACTGCCCACTTGCAAGGCAAACTGGTGTATTACATCGGCATCACTGATATCTTTGCGCTGCGCAGTCATCGACATCACCAAATGATTACGCACTAGCCAAGTAATCAATTTAGTATCGTGCGGAGTAATATTGTGTTGCACACAAAAATCGCGCGCGATATTTTCACCAATCACCGAATGATCGCCACCCTTACCTTTGGCGATATCGTGAAATAATGCCGCGATATACAAAATATGCGGACGCGCAATCAATAAGAAGATCGCATTACAAAATGGCATTTCACTATCATGCTTAGGCAGCGAGAAGCGTCGCAAATTACGCACCACAAACAAGGTATGCTCATCCACCGTGTAGATATGAAATAAATCATATTGCATACGCGCGACGATATTTTCAAAGCTCGGTAGGTAGGCCGCCAACACCCCATAACGGTTCATACGTTTGAGTTCGTGAGTAATTCCGCGCGGTTGGCGCAGAATTTCAATAAATAAGCGATTAGCGACCGGATTGACTCTAAAGCCATCATCAATGCGATGTAAGTTTTGCCGAATTAAGCGAATAGTAGTCGCGCGTATCCCTTTTAGTGAGGGATGCTGCTGGAGTAATAAAAAAATTTCCAACAATGCCATTGGATGATCTTCAAACACTTCGGGCGAGCGTGCTTCTAAAAATCCATTGTAGGCATCAAAATCCGAGCTGATCATGACATTTTTGTTCTGATGTGTCAGGGTAAAGCGCTCTTGAAATAGTTGTAACAACATTTCATTGAGTCGTTCTAAGCCCACCACCGTGCGGAAATAAAACTGCATAAATTGTTCAACATCGGCATTGCCATTTTGCGCCAAGCCAAAGCCGAACTGCTGCGCTAATTCGCGCTGATGATCAAATAACAAGCGATCTTCACAACGCCCAGTCAATAAGTGCAGTGCAAAACGAATCCGCCAGATAATTTCACGGGCAGCTACCAGCTCGAGATATTCTTCTTGCGAAAGAAAGCCATATTTAATTAATTCCCGAAGACTCTCTTTGGGATAGTAGCGTTTAAACACCCAGGTGATGACCTGTAAATCGCGCAACCCTCCCGGGCCTTCTTTAATATTGGGCTCCAGATTGTAGGCGGTATCATGAAACTTACAATAACGTTGCCGCTGCTCTTCCATTTTGGCATTAAAAAACAAATCTGCCGCCCACATATTTTGCGCTTGGGTCGCACTCGCAATGGCTTGGAATAATTCAGCATTGCCGTAAATCAAACGCAATTCTAACAAACTGGTCATCACCGTTTGATCTTCTTCCGCCGCATGAATGCACTCCGCCAAGGAGCGCACACTTTGGCCAGGCTTTAACCCTATATCCCACAAAAAGGTACTAAAATCGGTTAACGGCTGTTGATACACGTTACGATCGTTATCCGTGGCCAATAACACTACAATATCGATATCTGAATGTGGAAATAATTCCCGGCGACCATAGCCACCTACCGCCAATAAACAAAAGCGTTGCGCGGCATCGCCCAAAAAATGCTGCCAGCTGGATTGTAAGACTGCGTCAATAATGTCGGATTTTTGCGTCAACAGACTATTGACTGAAAACAGCGGATTAAATTGCTTTTTGAGATACGCTTGTTCATCCTTTAACAATTGCTTAAATAAAGGTATCGGCTGGGGTTGCGCAAACAATGCCAGAATATTTTGCCGCTCAAGCAGCGATGGGCGCGGACGACTCACAGCTCTTCTTGCCGTAAAGTCAGTATGTCATATCCTGTTGGCGTGACTAACACGGTGTGTTCCCACTGCGCAGACAAACTACGATCTTTGGTAATCACCGTCCAAGCATCACCTAAGACTTTGACATGCCGTTTTCCCATGTTTAACATCGGTTCTATGGTAATAATCATTCCAGCTTCTAAGCGAACGCCAGTGTTAGGTTTACCATAATGCAATACCTGCGGGTCCTCATGAAAGCTTTTGCCAATACCGTGACCACAATATTCCTGCACGACAGAATACCGATTATTTTCCGCATGGGTTTGGATCGCATGCCCGATATCCCCTAAAGTACACCCAGGTTTCACCTGTTCAATGCCGAGAAACATCGCTTCGCGGGTGACGCTCATTAAACGCTGCGCATATTGACTGACGGTGCCTACGGCAAACATTTTGCTGGAATCGCCATGATAGCCATCTTTAATCACGGTAATATCGACATTGACAATATCCCCGGCTTTAAGCTTTTTATCGCTAGGAATGCCATGACACACTTGCTGATTCACTGAGGTGCAAATGGATTTTGGAAACCCCCGATAATTTAACGGCGCCGGAATCGCCTTTTGGACATCGACAATATAATCATGACAAATTTGATTTAATTCGTTGGTAGTCACTCCAG
The DNA here is from genome assembly GCA_005779525.1 of Methylococcaceae bacterium. Lineage (GTDB taxonomy): Bacteria > Pseudomonadota > Gammaproteobacteria > Methylococcales > Methylomonadaceae > SXIZ01. The sequence goes on along the minus strand of SXIZ01000087.1, from coordinate 3,977 downwards.
GTACAACATACTCGGCAATCATTTCGAGCACTTCGGCAGTTAATTTGCCTGCTACGCGCATTTTTTCGATTTCAGCCGCTGTTTTGATAATAATGCTCATTAAATTTTTGCTTACACTACCTGAGAGATGATCCATGCCAGATAAAAAATCAATCTTATCCAACGCCAAATTGGCGAAGTTTAGCAGAGAACCCGGAGATTGTTAACCGCGAAAATCATAGGGATATTAGTTAAAACTTTTCTCGGAACATAAAATAGACGGCACCCAAAAGACACAGCCCTGCCCATAGATAATCTAATTTTAGGGGTTCGCGCAAATACACGACCGAAAACGGCACAAACACAGCCAAGCCAATGACTTCCTGCATTATTTTCAACTGCCCCACACTGAAAACACTATAACCGATACGATTAGCTGGCACCTGTAACAAGTATTCAAATAGTGCAATCCCCCAACTGACTAATGCGGCAATAATCCACGGGCGATTTCCCAACGCCTTCAAATGACCATACCATGCAAAGGTCATAAAAACATTGCTACACAGCAATAAAGAAATACTGGTCCAAATGGGATTGTGTACTGACATACTCAGATCACGCTAGCGAGGTGGTGGCGGTGGTGGATTCCCTGGGGGCGGCGGCGGAATCTGTGAATTTGTCGCAGGTAGTTTGGGTTCATTAGTGATTTGTCCAGAAACGGGTACCCGATGACCTTGTGCATACATACACTGGATATAGGCCCAATCATAGCGTTGCTGGGTTTCATAATAGACATTGCCTGAGCCCGCATAACCCGCCGCTCCGCCAACGGCTAAACCGCTCCCAGCGCCAATAGCAGCACCTGGTCCACCCCCAATCGCGGCACCAGCAGCTGCACCTACCGCCGAACCCACCGCAGCGGTTGCCAAGGTATTTGAATTGGCTACTTGAGTTGGGATCTCCCCGCCCACCTGTCCATAAGCATATTGTCGACAATTAAAATCATCTGCCCTAAACTGCTCAAAATTTTTGTTCGATCCCGGTAACACTAACACACCCGGGGCATTGGGTAAGCTCACGCAGGACATCAACACCGCACTGACACTGCTGAGAAAAAATAGTTGTTTTATGCATCGCATAATTCACCTCGTTGGACACTGAAGGTTTTGCAAGGCTAAAAGCATAGATCAGCCGCAGGCGTTAAGCAACAAGCGCGTGAAAGTTTAATTTTTGTGTGACCGATAGACGTCTTACAGTTAAGCACTATAATCATACGCTACACTATCGTTGCAATTTACGTCTAGCATCATGTCTATTTTTAAACGTGCTACGCAATTATTCCACATAGGGGTCGCCACCCGACGTATACAGCAATCACGCTCTGAAAACGAACGCGTGTTAGCGAAACACGCTTTGGGAAGATTACTGGCAGATGCTCGCGGTATCAGCATGAAAGTCGGTCAGCTATTGGCAGGCGTTGATCCTGACAACCCCTTACAACCTTTATTAAATAACATTCCCGCACTTCCACTTGAGCAAATCTTACCGCTACTCTCGTCTGCTTTGGGTGCCCCCGTGCACAGCAGCTTTAAAAATCTCCAACCTGCCGCACACGCGGCTTCTTTAGGGCAAGTCCATTTTGCAGAATTACTGGATGGTACTCCGGTAGCGATCAAAATTCGTTACCCTGATATTGCCAATTTAGTCGCTGCTGAGCTGGCATTGGCAGGACTAATGCCTGAGGTCGGGCCCGTGCAACAATGGGGATTCGATTTACGTGCCTATAAATTGGCCTTGCACAGTAATATGCAACGCGAACTCGATTATCGCTCCGAAGCGCAACGCCAAGAGTCCTTTCGGCAGCAGGTGCAGGTTGAAGGTTTATGTGTTCCCAAAATTTATGCGGCGTGGTCTCGAGAACAAGTGCTAGTCCAAAGTCGTGCCAACGGCGTGATGTTGACTGACGTTCGCCACTGGAGCTTTGCCGAACGTAAACGTGTTACCGAAATATTATTGCAAACCTTTTTTTGCAGTCTGTTTAATGCCGGTGAAGTTCACGCCGATCCGCACCCCGGTAATTATTTATTCGAACGCTGCGCTTCCGGGAAAATTACCGTGCACTTATTAGATTTTGGCTGCACCCTCAGTATTTCCAGCACACAGCGACTCGCTTTACTCAAACTGATTATCGCCTGCCGTAAACATCAAGCCGTCAGCCCACTGGACTGCTTAGTGGCTCTAGGCTTTGCCGCCGATAAACTGCAATTTATTCTGGCCAGCTTACCCGCACTCTGCCAGATATTGTTGCGCCCATTTAATAGTGATGGGGTATTTATTCCCGCCGAATGGCACTTGGAACCTGATATTAAGCAATTACTCGGCGAAGACCGCTGGTGGTTTCGTGCTGCAGGTCCTGCGGAATTGCTGTGGTTAATGCGCGCCTTTCAAGGACTGCTGCTGCAGCTCGAGGTGTTAAAAACGCCCGTGGATTGGTGGGCAAATTTACTGGACACGATAAACCCCACCTTAGTGGAACGAGCGCAACAACTGGAGTTACCTGTCATTCAAGCCCAAGCTCCAGACTTTGCTGGACTCGCCAGAAGATTACAAGTCTTGGTGACCGAAAATGGCGAACCCCGTGTGAATGTCACTTTACCCAGTGCTGCAGTCTTGCAATTGGAACAAATTATCCCGCCGGATGTCATAGAAAAGCTTGAACAGAGTCAGACAGCGAGCCTGTCCGAAATTATGCAGCGATTGCGAACCCAGGGGCTACAGCCACAAATATTGTTTGAGTTTGGCGATCATGCCAAACGCTATAAAGTCTGGCTGGAATAAACTTGCTCCCGCAATCTTTTCCCCCAATCCCGTGTAGAACATGTAAAATTAAGGTGTTTTATTCATGACAAACCTAGGACATATACAGTGAGTTTCAGAGGTACAACCATTTTATCAGTGCGCTGCGGCGGGAAAGTCGTCATCGGCGGCGACGGTCAGGTCACGTTAGGTAATACCGTGATGAAAGGCAATGCCCGTAAAGTCAGAAGACTTTATCACGATCAAGTTATTGCAGGGTTTGCAGGTGCAACTGCCGATGCCTTTACCCTATTTGAACATTTTGAAGGTAAACTGGAAAAACACCGCGGCAACTTAACCCGCGCCGCCGTAGAAATGGCGAAAGACTGGCGTACCGATAGAGCGTTACGCAAACTGGAAGCCCTACTCATTATTGCTGATGCCAAAGCGACTTTTGTAATTTCCGGTACGGGTGATGTGATTGAGCCAGAACATGATTTAATTGCGATTGGTTCAGGCGGTGCATTTGCACAATCTGCCGCGCGTGCCTTGTTAGAAAATACTGAATTAAGTGCCAGAGAAATTGTGGAAAAATCGTTAACTATTGCGGCCGATATTTGTATTTATACCAACCATAATCTCCGTATTGAAGAACTCGACGCCACTCCGTCAGAGGCTAGCTAACATGACTCAAATGACTCCTAGAGAAATTACCCACGAACTCGATAAACATATTATCGGTCAAAGCAATGCCAAGCGTTCCGTAGCGATTGCCCTGCGTAACCGCTGGCGGCGCAGCAAAGTTGAAGGTAGCATGCATGAGGAAATCACGCCGAAAAACATTTTAATGATTGGACCCACGGGCGTAGGTAAAACTGAAATTGCCCGGCGCTTAGCACGCTTAGCGAATGCTCCGTTTATTAAAATCGAAGCGACCAAATTTACCGAAGTCGGCTACGTGGGGCGTGATGTAGATTCCATCATCCGTGACCTGATGGATACCGCGATCAAAATGATGCGCCAAGAAGCCATGCAAAAAGTGCAACAACGTGCCTTGGATGCCGCTGAAGAGCGGATTTTAGACATCTTATTGCCGTCTGCCGAAGCGGGCATGCTGTCAGAGTCTGAAAGCAGCACCCGCCAAAAAATGCGCAAAAAATTACGCGAAGGTGATTTAGACGATAAAGAAATTTCCATCGATG
>SXIZ01000086.1 GCA_005779525.1 Methylococcaceae bacterium | reverse complement strand
GTGAATTTTCCAGGTGCTGGCCACCAAAGATAGATCCCCGTTCCAAGGCTGATAAGTAAAACGCCGCCCAGGCATCCCATCATGGTTTTGCCAGTGAGATCCAGCAGTAGGGTGTAATGTAAATCGTAGATCCAGGTGAATAGATATTCCCCCCAAATCCGGCTGCTCGTGACTTCAGCGGTATAGGGATTGACGGTCGCCATGAGCGGCGCAAAATGTAGGTGCTCAGTTTCATCGGGTTTGTAATAGCGTGCGCTGAGCGGGGCTTCAGCGTGGCGGGGGATTTCCAGGCGCCAAGCTTTGTGCCGATCAGGATGACGCTGTTGCAGGGCCTGAAAGATCTGTTCGTAGGGCAGTGGCTTGGAGGCGTGTGCAGTGCTGATCTGTAGTTCTGGATGGAGTAATTCATCTAGTTCTACATAAAACACGAGTAAGCTGCCCGTGACTCCTGCCAGCATAAAAATGAGACCCGCAATTAAGCCGAGATATAAATGCCATTGCAACCAAAAAAACCGCCATTGCTGGCGGTGTGAGGTGGGTTTTATGACTTTTAACAGCATTAAGTGGTTTTACAGGTCGTACTTGACGTTAATGGCACCGTAAAATGCACGACTGTCTCCGGGAGCATGCATAGATTGATTGGGGGTGGAGTTGTACCAAACATATTCCCAGTAGGTGTCGGTCAGGTTTTTAACTTGAAATTGTAAGTCGACCATTTTATTGACGCGATAGCCTAGGTCTAAATTTAATAAAGCGTATTCACCAAATTTGCCTTTTTTATTGGCTGCATCAATGTAGTAGTCGCCTTGTCCAGTGGTCCACAATGAGGATTTCAAATCTGGCGTGATTTGATAATCAATGCCGCCGGAAAACAAGTAGTTGGGGGTAGTGTTAATTTGCGTGCCTTTTAAGCTAGGATCGGTCGGCGGGGTGACCACAATGGCTTCCTGAATGGAGTATGCCGCCCAGACACTGACAGGTTTGATGGGGTTGATCTTGACTTGGACGTCTACCCCTTGGCGGTCAGTCGCACCGATAGAGATGGAATCATTCCCGGCACTGTTGAGTGCGCGATTGGATTCGTTGGTCGCCGATTGTTGCCAATAGGCAATGCGACCTTCTGCCCAGGCAATGGGTTGAATTTTGGTCCCGATTTCCCAGCCGTTGTTAATGGAGGGTTGCGCGTCGACTGGATTAGGATTGGTTTTGAACGTGGCCGCGCCTACGCCGACTTGAAAGGTGCGTCCCCAGTTGCCATAAAGGCTGTAGCCTTCTATCGGGGTGATTACTACCCCGATTTTAGGTTGCCAAATGGTACCGTAATTATTCACCGCAAAGGATTTGCCGGTTTGCAAGTTAGTAAAATCACCGCCAATTTCATCCGCGCGAAAACCTGGGGTAATTTTTAACCATTTAAAGGGTTTAATCATGGCTTGTAAGTAACCGCCATATACATGGAAGTTAAACTCTTGATCACGGGTGGTGGTAGTGTGTGCGCGTGCAGCAGTGCGATAGCGGCGACTTTGATTGTCTTGCTGTTGTATATCAAAACCTGTTTCAATGGAAAAATCATCTAACCATGCGATGGTGGGGCGATAAGTCAATGAAGTAATGGCGCCGTATTGAATTTCATTGGTTAGGCGTTCTTGTTGCGATTCTGCGGCGCTAAAGGTTACCCAGCGCTGATCGTTAAAGGTATTGGCATAGCTTTTGGTTGACCAAAATAAGTCATCAGTCAGGTTGACATCTAAATGCGCACTAAATTGTCCAACTTCTCGCTTGCCGCCGTCGGTTGCGTTCCATTTATTAGAGATGGTCGGCGTTGTGCGTGACACCGCATAGGTTAAATATCCCGGCTCATCGGCATCGGCTTCGCTGTAGCGGGCAATTAAGCCGACTTTGTATTTTTCACTCGCAGGTGTATAAAACCATTTACCCGAAAAGCTGTTTTTATCGGAATTCGCATGGTCGCGATAGCCGCTGGTATTACGATAATTGACTGTGTAATTTTGTGAAAAGCCATTTTTTTCATAGCCAGCGCCTGTTTGCACATCATAGCTGTCAAAGCTGCCATAGCTCACCCGGCCTTTTAGGTAATTGCCCCCGGTATACGTAAAGATATTGGCGTTACCCGCAATCGCATGCAAACCGTAGCGTGGATCATTGGTACCGCGCACGACTTCGATAGATTCAATATCTAATGGAAAAATAGCGTCGATAAACGGCATATTGCCATCGTTAGTATTGCTGGGAATGCCATCAATTAATAATTTCACGCCATTGATATTGCCTTCGCCGTTAAAGCCGCGGAAAGAAAATTTTCCGGTGGTAGTGCCTTGGTTGAATTGGGTAATTTGTACGCCGGGCATGCGATGAAATAAGTCAAAACTGGTCAGCACGTTTTGATTGGCGATTTTATCGGCATTCATAATGTCTACCGAGCTCAGGATGTCGCGGCTCGCTAACTGACCCGTGGGTTTAGCATTTACCGTCATTTCACCTAATTCGAAGACCGAGTTGGCCTCTGCCACTTTTTTGGGGGTCGACGTTTGGTTGCTTTTTTTTGTGGGTTCGGCTGCAAAGGCAGTGGGTAAGTTCAGGCTGAATGCAAGGCCGATTGCGGTGCTGAGGGTGGTCAGTCTGAAGAGCGAGGTTGGGTGGAGAACATAATACGTCATAAGTTTATTTTATTTTTGTTAAAAGATAAAATAAACTTAGCAATGACTGTGCCGTAATTAAGTAATTGAATAATGTATGATTATTTGGTAAAGATTAAGTGTTTTGAGGTATATGCAGTAATATTAATATGTTAAATAACTATGTTTAATAAAATTCGTATATTGTATTTGTACACAAAAGCAACTTAGTACTTAGTCAATCTGTATTTGTCAGGTAAGAACATCATTTATACGCCATGATTGTCACAAGCAGCAACCTCCAATAACAACGAGGAGCGCAAGACATTAGCGGTCACTGGGCCGCCTAATGACTCATGCCATCCTGGCTTCGCACTTCGTGTGCTGACGCATCCAAATCTGTTCTTGACAGATTTGTCTTTGAATCCTTTCTTTTCGACTGCACTGCTGCCACCACTAAAGGGTGGTCTATGGACAGAGGTAGAGTAACGTAGGAGGAGTTGCCGAGGCGGAGCAAAAGAAAGGGTTTTGCCCTCGGATGCGAGAACCCGATTAAAACAATGTCGCGCTAGCGACACCAACAAGACAAAAATAAGATTAACTGAGTACTCGAGATTTAAACATGAAGCGATTTTTGATAAATTGAAGGTGCAAACATTTTTAGCTCTGTGCGCAAATTAGTCAATGATTCTGCATGACTGATAATCAAAAATCCACCGGGATGAAGATAGCGCGGCATGCGATCAATCAATCGCTGCTTAGTCGGCGTATCAAAGTAAATCATCACGTTGCGCAAAAAAATCACATCGAAACGTCCAATATCCTGCCAGGACTCATTCAGATTAAGATGCAAAAAGCGCACGCGTTTACGTAAAGCCTGATCAATCAACAAAAAACCATCGTACTCCCCAACGCCTTTTAAACAATACTTTTTCAGCAACGGTTTGGGGATTTTTTCAGCCGCTTGCAAGGGATATAAACCACTACGTGCTTTTTCAAGAATGCGTTCAGAGATATCGGTCCCCAGAACTTCCCACTGTTGAGTGGGTGCATGTTCTGCCAATAGCATTGCCAGCGAATACGCTTCCTCACCACTGGAGCTGGCAGCACTCCAAATACGTAGTGACTTTCCTGGAGCATATCGTTTAAAGACCTGATCTTTTAAAAAGTTAAAATGCTGATGCTCGCGAAAAAAATAGGTTTCATTCGTGGTTAACAGATCAATGGCCATGACCGTTTCCTGCTCATGTCCCGGCTTTCCCAACAAATGGAAATATTCAGTGTAACTGTTAAAGCCGTAAAAACGTAAACGCTTATCTAACCGTCCTGAGACCAGCGACTGTTTGCTATCACTCAAGACAATCCCTGTATTGCGATAGAGATACTGTTGCATCCATTTAAATTCGTCCGCGCTGATAGCAACTGCATTCGTGAACGGGTTATTGGCTTGTACGGTATTCATCATTTTAGCCACGTCATTTGGCTATACTCAGACTAATCATTTCCTCAATCGATAGCAACGTTTCGACATTCAACACTACAATAAAGCCACCGTTCCTTTTTACCATACCACTGATAAACTCGGGACGAATATCCACGCCAAAACTGGGTGGAACGGCAATATCCTCGGCGGCAATACCCACCACCTCATTCACAGCATCCACAATTATCCCCATCAGCGGTTGCGACGCAGCCTCGCCCCTATCTGTCTCCACAATAACGATCCCGGTACGCTTAGCAATTTGGGTATGGCCTTGATCAAAGCGCGCCAACAAGTCGATCACCGGGACGACGCTGCCACGCAGATTAATCACGCCACGGACAAACTCAGGCATCATGGGCACATCGGTTAAATAGTCATAGTCAATAATCTCCTTGATATTCAATATACCGATCGCATAAACCTCTCCCGCCAACATAAAAGTGAGATATTGACTCATCGCAAGCTGAGGGACGGGTAAATGCTGTGACGTTGCCGGGGTAATCGCATTCATGACAGGCCTCAAAAACGCTCAAACTTACTCATATCGTATTTTTCATCGAAGCCATTACGGTTAAGCTGAATTTTGGGAGTCGTTTTTTCTATAGCCATTTTATAAGGCTTGGGGCGAGCTGCTTGCCCATTATCAATTTTAAAAAAACTCATTAGACCCAATAAATTTTCTGTCTGACTGGTCATTTCCTCCGCTGTTGCCGCCAACTCCTCACTGGCAGAGGCATTTTGGTGGGTAATTTGGTTCATTTGACTCATCGCAGTGTTAATTTGAGAAACACCAATTGATTGTTCTTGTGAAGCTGCCGTGATTTCTTGCACCAATTCCGAAGTTTTGCTGATACTGGGTACGATTTCATCCAGTAATTTTCCAGCCGTTTCGGCGGTTTTGACACTGTTTTCGGCCAAATCAACAATTTCCTGGGCGGCGATCTGACTGCGTTCTGCCAATTTACGCACTTCGGCGGCAACCACCGCAAAACCTTTACCGTGGTCACCCGCCCGCGCAGCTTCAATCGCAGCATTCAGCGCCAACATATTTGTTTGATAAGCGATATCGTCAATAATGCCAATCTTGCCAGCGATACTTTTCATGGCATCCACAGTTTGCTTCACCGCAACACCACCGTCACTAGCTTCTTTTGCAGCATTGCCCGCCATGCTATCGGTAATTTTCGCATTCTCAGCATTTTGATTGATACTCGCAGCCATCTGTTCAATACTGGATGAAGTTTGTTCAACACTCGCGGCTTGTTCGCTAGATGCTTGCGACAACGCTTGCGAGGTCGAACTGATTTGATCAGACGCATTACCTAACTGATACGCAGCATTGACTACTTCAGAAATCGTTTCCGACAACTTATTGATAGTGTTGTTAACAGTGTCTTTAAAATCCCCCAACTGACCTTGATAGTGACCATTGACAGCTTGAGTTAAATCGCCCTGCTCCACCCGTTTTAGCACCGAAATAGCTTCATTTACAGGCAAAACAATACCGTCCAAACTGGCATTAATACCTTCTACAAGTTTACGAAAATCTCCTTGATGCCTGCTGGCTTCAGCACGCACATTAAGCTGGCCCGCTACTGCAGCGTTGGCTAAATAGTCGGTATCGGCGATGACTGCTTTTAGATTATTTCGCACTAGCTCTATGATATCGTTAATGAACGCTTTTTTACCTGGCAAGAGCTCAAAGGGAGCATCGAAATTGCCCTCACCAAACGCTTTCACCACATTCATCGCTTTTTTCTTAACCGCGATATGCCCAGCCACCATATCGTTCACGCCTTTCGCCATCACCCCAAAATCACCATGATACTTGTCAACATTCATAAACACATCGATATCGCCCGCATCATGCTGCTGACTCATGTAGGCCATGTCTGCAATAAAACCTTTTAAATTGCTGCGCACCAATTCTATAGTTTCGTTGATAAAGGCTTTTTTACCGGGCAGTGCTTCCAACGGGGTGTCAAAATTACCTTCACCAAAGGCTTGCACGACACCCATGGCTTTTTTCTTAACGGCAATATGCCCCCCCACCATGTCATTCACGCCTTTAGCCATTACTCCAAAATCGCCATGAAACTTATCAACATTCATAAATACATCGATATCGCCTGCATCATGCTGCTGACTCATGTAGGCCATGTCCGCAATAAAACCTTTTAAATTGCTGCGTACCAATTCGATGGTTTCGTTGATAAAGGCTTTTTTACCGGGCAGGGGTTCGAGCGGTGTATCAAAATTGCCTTCACCAAAGGCTTTCACGACACTCATAGCTTTTTTCTTGACAGCAATATGACCTGCCACCATCTCATTTACCCCTTTGGCAACCGCCAAATAACTCCCTTGGAAATGGCTTTCATCGATAGTGACGTCAATGTCCCCCAAATCGTGTTGTTCCGCCATAAAGCGCATTTCACTAATCAAGCTGTTCAAAGTATCAACACAGGTGTTTAGGTTGTTTTTAATCACATTGAATTCACCGTCATAGAGCTCGGTAATTTTAGGTGGGATAAATCCCTTAGAAATTTGCTCGATATACTCCGTAGCAAGATTAAACGGCTGGGTGATACTATCTAACATTTGGTTGACGCCTTCCGCCAAATTTCGTATCCCGCCTTCTAAACTACTCAACTCAATCCGTGTGTCTAATTGACCTTTGATAATACGTTGTAAAACCCGCTCAATCTCAAGATTAGCAGCAACTTCGGCGTTAGCATTACGCCACTCGACAGCATAACCATTGATTTCGCCTGAATTATTTTTCAACGGAAAAGTTGTTAAATCGAAAGCCATATTCGACAGCTTAATGCGCGTCACATAGGGCATTTGTGCTGGGTTAGCTAATACGCGTTTCTGGGTTTCAGGATGGGCGTGGAAGAGATCAATGTTCGTCCCAATCAATTTATCTGGATCAAAGCCCGAAAAGCTTTTTTCCAGCTCGCTGCGATATTCTGTCAGTAAACGACGAGCGGCGGGATTTAACGACGTGATATTACGCTCGTTATCGCAAGTCATTACTGCAGAGCTCATGGCATTCACGATAGACGCCGAACGATTTGCCTCAATTTCCAATTTTTGATATGCGGTTGCCCACCAAAACTCTAACATGCCTCCTTTAAAGCCTTGATCTGGAATTACAAATGCACTCAAAGTGAAATGAAATTGCTCCTCGGCAATGCTAACAACGTGCACCCAAGGTTTATTTTGCCGTAAGGCTGTTAAAGCGGATTGCGGTATCACTGTGAACTGATTGAGGGATGAACCAATGACGTTATTAGGGTCAAAATCTGGCATAGCAACGGCAAAAGCGCTACGGTATTGTGAGAATAAGCGTGACGCCATCTGACTGGTGTGGGTGATAACGTAGTGCTCATCGAAAAATATGGTTCCATTTTGACTTGTATCCAAATACGCCTGAAAAGTTTCAGCAGCGGCGACCAGTTTGCGACTGCTAAATAGATTTAAAACACTCATTAAGATTCTCCGTAGACAAAATTGAAAAAATTGAATAAATCAGCTAGCAGGAGAGCTCTGCAATTGCGGCACTGATGTTTTTTTACGCTGTATAAAATTTAGCAGTTTGGCAACATCGATAATCAAGGCGACTTTGCCGTTTCCGAGGATAGTTGAACCCGCAATTCCTTGAAGATGCGCAAATAATTTACCAAGAGGCTTGATGACAGTTTGAAATTCGCCTAACAAACTGTCGACAATCAAACCCGCTTTATTTTCAGCATACTCTACGACCACCACATTTTTACGTGGCAGTGCAGCACCCGGGATGTTGAACACTGATTGCAAATGAATTAGAGGCAGCAGTTCTCCGCGTAAATCCATGTAATTATGATGTTCATTACCATGGGGCAAAGTAACGCATTCCAAAATGTGATCTAAGGGAATGACAAATGTTGATTGAGCGATACCGACCATAAAACCGTCAATAATCGCTAGCGTGAGCGGCAAGTGAATGCGTATGGTTGTGCCAACTCCCAGCTGACTTTCCACGTCAACTCGGCCACGCAATGCAGCCACGTTGCGTTTAACCACATCCATCCCTACGCCGCGTCCAGAGAGATTCGATACGTGTGCGGCTGTCGAAAAACCGGGTTCAAAAATTAGCCCAAAGACATCTTGATCGCTCATCACAACCCCGGGTGACACCAATCCACGCTCAATCCCTTTTGCCAAAATCTTATCTCGGTCCAAGCCCCCGCCATCATCTTGCACTTCAATAATAATGGTGCTTGAAGCATGGTAAGCATTCAGCTTTAAGATGCCACATGCTGGTTTGCCACGAGCCAAACGCAGCTCGGCTGTTTCGATACCATGATCCATCGCATTGCGCACCAGATGGGTCAAAGGATCACTGATCTGCTCGACGACCGACTTGTCAACTTCGGTATCTCCACCCGTGATGAGCAACTCAATATCTTTACCCAGCTCGTTACTAACATCGCGAACCACACGCTGAAAACGATTAAACGTAGTTCCGATGGGAACCATGCGCAGCTGTAAAGCACTGTCTCGCACCTGCTCAACTAAACGCATCATTTCATGACTGGCTTCCTGCAGATTGGTTTCGCGACTGCCTAAGGCCTGCAAATTGACACCCGCACCCGCAATAACCAATTCGCCAATTAAATCGATCAAGGCATCGAGGCGTTCGGCATCGACACGAATACTCTGATTTTCGCGGGCCTTATTACTTTTAATCTGTTTTTGTTTTTCGAGTGCCGCAGTTACGATGGGTTCTTGCACAGTGTGTTGTTCGACTAAAATTTCACCCATGCGTTTGGTGCTATGGTCTTCTGGAGAGACGCTAGCTTGCTGTTTCAAAACTTCGTCCAACTCATGCCGAGTTAAAGCGCCACTTTTCACTAATATTTGCCCCAAAAAGCTTTCATCTTCAGGTAACGCATTAATCAGATTAATGAATTTTTCAACTTCACTATTCATGGGCAAAATATGAATAGTGCTATTGTCTTGTACAAATTCAAACACACCCTCGATTTCTGCCTTACTGGCCGCACTTTTTAACGTGATTTCAAAACCTAAATAACAGCTTTCAGCATCCATGGCTTCAGCATCTGGCATGGATGAACTTAGCGTAGTGAGGTGTACGATATCCCCCAGTGTGGCCAAATAACGAATAAATGCTAACGGATCCATACCGTCACGCAGAGAATCCTCAGCAAAACGCAATGATAAATGCCAGTTACCGTGATTAATTTCTCGACTTCCTAGATTTTCAATTCGCCCTGGATCATCACTTACTCGCGCCTTCGGTGGCTTAACTGGCAATTCCGCATTTAAGAAAGGTTGTATTTGCGCCAACAGCGCATTACCCTTAGCGGTCAACGCACTATCTGCTTCGAAGTGCCCATTATCGACATTGCGTATCAGTAGCGTTATGTGATCGCAACAAGGCAACAAAATAGCAATCAGTGCGGCTGACACCGTAATTTCACCAGCTCGTAACTTATCCAGAACGCTTTCGATCACATGGGTAAAAGCAACAATATGCTCCAGCGCAAACAACCCTGCTGAGCCTTTGATCGTATGTGCCGCACGAAATATGGTATTGATCTGCTCGGAAGTCTCCTCAAGCGACTCTAAACTCAGCAGCCCTTCTTCAATCTGCTCCAAGAGTTCGAGACTTTCAATGATGAAAGTTTGCAACGCAGCTTGCATTTCAGTATCAAAATTCATAGCCTTAGGCCTCTTCTGGAGCCAGTATGACCTGATCGCCAAAAGCATTGGTCAAATTAGTTAGCTCCAGCACTTCCAATATTGCTTTACTGTGTAGAATAAAATTTAATGCTTTACCGCGTCTGACCGCTTCACGTTTCACGAGTATCAACAACTGCAACCCGGCGGTATCTAATTCCGAAACTTTAGCCAGATCGATTTCCAGTACATCACCGCTCTCTAAAAAGCTCAGCAAACGTAATTTTTGCTGAGCGGCAGTAAATATGGTCATTTCTTCTTCAATCGCTAGTGTCTGCATGCCCTCGACTCCCGTCCCGATAGTTTTGATTCGCATCACATTGGAATACTAAGCCAAAGATTCCGTTAAAACGGCGATGTACAGGTTCAAAGCCAGATCTATAGATGACTTGGCTTACCCTCATTGCACACCTATATTTATTATTTCAGCGGGAGTGGCTCTAGATCAGCATCGGTAGCGCGCAATAACTTGCTTACAACCCATAAGCCCATCGCTGCACACATGACCTCCACTCCGTGACATCAAAAATCGAACCCTAGACCCAGATTTATACTTTAGCTGTGGATAAATAAAATTGATCTATTAGATAGGATTTCATCAGAGCCGATCACGTTAGCTAAGAACCCTTAAACCCAGAAGCTATGGCTGCTGAAGAAACAAATCCCCAAGAATTTTAGTACTTTAAAACTGGCAAGAATCTATACCTCTGGATTGCTTAAATCAACCCCGCCAAAAGAGGGGGGCACTATGCGGTGAATTAAACCGAGCTCTAGCAATTGAAGCACAGGCCCAAGTGGGCGGCTTC
>SXIZ01000085.1 GCA_005779525.1 Methylococcaceae bacterium | reverse complement strand
GGCGGTTAGTGGCGATGACTGGTGATGGCACAAATGATGCTCCGGCCCTGGCGCAGGCCGATGTTGCTGTTGCAATGAATAGTGGCACCCAAGCCGCTAAAGAGGCTGGCAATATGGTGGATTTGGATTCTAATCCAACTAAGTTGATAGAAATTGTCGAAACTGGAAAACAAATGTTAATGACGCGCGGAGCACTGACCACGTTTAGTATTGCCAACGATGTGGCCAAGTACTTTGCCATTATTCCCGCTGCTTTTGCGACGACTTATCCCGCCTTGAATGTTTTAAATGTTATGCACTTAAGTTCTTCAGCGAATGCGATTTTAGCCGCGGTCATTTTTAACGCGTTAATCATTATTGCGCTGATTCCGTTAGCGTTGAAAGGCATACGCTATCAAGCCGTAGGTGCGGAGAAATTGCTGCAAAATAATCTATTGGTGTATGGGCTAGGGGGGTTAATTGTGCCGTTTATTGGCATCAAACTCATTGACTTATTACTCGTGCAGCTACTTTAAGGCGGAGGCGTTATGTATTTCCTAAGTTATTTCAGACCCGCAGCGCTGCTACTTTTAATCTTTACCCTGATCACTGGGGTGCTTTATCCCGCGGTGGTCACTGTTATCGCGCAAGTGGGCTTTAGCGATCAAGCAAATGGTAGTTTAATCAAAACCCCTCTAGGAGAGAGTCCGGGTTCGCGCTTAATCGGCCAGGAGTTTAGTGCGGCTAAATATTTTTGGGGTCGACCCTCAGCGACGACGCCTTATGCCTACAACGCCGCAGCTTCCAGTGGCTCAAATTTAGGGCCCACTAACCCCGCGTTGCTAAATGTTGTGGCTTTACGCATCAAAGCCCTGCACGCAGCGGACCCCAGCAATACCCAAGCCATCCCAGTTGATTTGGTGACGGCATCCGGCAGTGGCTTAGATCCACATATCAGCGTCGCGGCGGCTTTATATCAGATTCCACGCATAGCAA
This sequence comes from Methylococcaceae bacterium, assembly GCA_005779525.1. Lineage (GTDB taxonomy): Bacteria > Pseudomonadota > Gammaproteobacteria > Methylococcales > Methylomonadaceae > SXIZ01. The sequence continues at coordinate 2,412 of SXIZ01000085.1, read as the reverse complement.
AACAGCGGCATCTCGATGTTGAGCGCTTGCAGGATTGGGTGGCCGCTTATACTGAAGCTCGGCAATGGGGTATTTGGGGTGAGCCTAGAGTCAATGTGTTGCAATTAAATTTAGCCCTAGATGCTGATCAGCAGTGATACAGATTCAGCGTCCCTTGATTCGAGGTCGCGCAATTTATCTATATCGGCGGTTAGATTAATCGTATGAAATTAGTAAATTCAAGAGGTATACACATGAAAATCCTGCAGTTGTTGGCGAGTATGAGCGTAATTGCACTGGCAATAACCCTTACAGAGGCCACTGCAGAAGAAGCTCCAGCAGCAGATGCGAGCTTTGCCTTGCCGCAAAGCAAAATTAATATTGCCAATTGCAAAAACGCCATTACCAAGGATCATCCAGGGTTCATCACCCGGCAACAAGAGTTGCATCGCTCTGGAAAAGCGTATTTTCTGTACGAAGTCATGGGGACAGATGGTTTTGAATGGAGCTTAATCTGTGACATAGCTACCGGAAAGCTGACCCATGAGCAAAAACTGGATTCTGAATAAGCGCAACTTGAGTCAGGGCTTCGACAACTATCGCTTAATAGCGGATTGAGATTGGGTGAAATCAAAAAGGGGGAAGGAACAGGCCTATGGCCTGAGTTCATAAAGATCTGCATTGATTTGGTTAAGCCTTAAGCCATTAACAAAGCAAGCTGCTAAGGTAAGATAAATTTGCGGCTTACCTCAGGCAAGCCGCAAATTATTTAAACGTGGACGTCAATCCCATCTGGGCCGATTTTGGCGGAATTAATGAGCGCGATGGCATCGGCACCTTGTTGTTTTTGAGCGTCTTGAGTTTTAACTAATACTGCAGTGCTAATTTCTTCAGCGGTTTTTTGTTGTTGTAAGCCCGCGACGAAATTTGCCGCACCTGAAATGGAATCAATCATGGAAGTCTCCCGATAAGTGGTTTGCAAGTTTATTAGCGGCCATTTCGGTAAAAACTTTATCAATTTTCCTGGGTTAACCTTAATTCCATTCTAATAAGTTCCACATATTGATCTGTAAGCCTTTATCCAGATCACTACCACGGACATCAAGCTTGCCATCACCGTTGGTGTCAATTAAATAATACGCTGGGCCAACATCGGGGATCACTTTCACCATATAGACTTCACCATTGTGTCGATATTCTTGTAAGGTTTTTTTATTCCCCCGGATAATCGTAATGTCTGGTTGCAGCGTTTCACCACTCTGAACGGGTAACGGGAGGTCTGGTTGTTCTGGTACAGCTTGTGGCGGTGGTTCGGACTTTTCGTTAACTACCGTAGGATCAGGTGCCAGAATTTGACCGCTCTGAACTTTTTGACCAACTTGCGGCGGTTCAGGAATAATCGCCAACTCTCTGGCGTGGGTCGCCTCAGCTGCAGCCAAAGTGGGAAAATAGAGTAAAGCCAGCAATATATAACGGCGCATAGGAAATATCTCGGATAAAATTCAGAATAGATTTTAGACTTACTATCCAATATTAGTATAACAGAAGCCTAATGATGTTTCGGGCTTTGGAGGGTTCTGGCAAAAGTTTAAATTGTTAGCCTAAAAGCTGTATTGATCTTACTTAGCCAAACTTTCCGCAACTCCCGCAAACGATGAGCCGCTTACGTGGACAGCGGCCAATCAGTATGTACTTGTTCATTATGCCCCCCGAATATTATCCGTCAAACAATTTTTACGGATGTCTATGTGATAAGCGCGCCCGAATCCAGCGACATAGCGACCTTGTATCGGCTGTAACGCAAACATATGAAAATCATTCAGACCACTGAGCAGTTGGATGATTTCGCCAAAGCTAGTATGCATGGTGAGTAATTGCTGATTATAAAGCGGATCGGTTTTCGCAATTTCACGTGCAGTACAGCTCAAGCTTATCCGGGCGCGCGCAAACAGATTCGCACTCTGCGCCTCGTCTTGAATAAACAACACCGACGCTTGGGGATTGGCAATCAGATTTGCGGTATGTTGTGCCAATTCACTGATATAAATATAAAAAACCCCTTCAGCATCGCGTACAAAGGGGGCATAACTCATTTCAGGTATGCCGTCTTGTGTGGTTGCAAGTAATAGGGTCTTGAAGCTGTTATACAGCTCATGGTATTGGGTATTGAGTTTTTGCAATTCTGCAGCAGTGGACATGGCGGTATTGGAAGTTTATGTATTAATGAGCAAGCTGTTGGAGGTGTTTAGTTATGCGGGGCGAGTATATGCTGCAATCCCTTAAAATGTTAATGCTGCTATTGTAAATGTAAAATCACAGTCGCGTTGTTTTCGATGCTATTCATGTATTTCTGGTGGCGAGAATAAGCATCGAAAGCCACTTTTGGCCTTAAAAACTAGGCGAATTGCAATAGTTGTCTATACTGATACTCTC
>SXIZ01000008.1 GCA_005779525.1 Methylococcaceae bacterium | reverse complement strand
CATTATCGATTTTATCGATATGCAAAGTGCGGAACATCGGCGGCAAGTGTTGGAAACGCTCAGTTCGTTGTTGGCTAAAGATAATGCCAAAACTAAAATTACGGAAGTTTCGGCTCTGGGGTTAGTGGAGATGACACGCAAAAGAACGCGTGAAAGTTTGGAGCATATTTTATGCGAGCCCTGTAGTGCCTGTGCTGGTCGTGGGGTGCTTAAAACCGCCGAATCGATTTGCCTAGAAATTTTTCGCGAGGTGATTCGTGAGGTTCGTCAATTTAATGTACAACAATTACTCGTCTTAGCGTCCAATAACGTGGTGGAAATGTTGTTAGATGAGGAAGCGGATACGCTCGCGGAATTAGAAAGCTTTTTAAATGTACGCATTCGTTTTCGTGCGGAAGCAGAGTATAACCAAGAGCAGTTTGATGTCGTATTGTTGTAGCTAAACATAATAAAAATCAGGCTTAATGTCTGTCGGGCAAGTATAATTTAATGCATGATTTACCATCTCACGCGCGCCAGCAGACATTTAATTTTTTGGGGTTTAATCAGCTTTGCGCTTTGCTTAACGGCTGTGCGGCTGTTGTTAGGCAGCATAGAGCTATATCGCAGTGATTTAGAAGCTAAAGTCAGCAGCGAATTAGCGGCCCCGGTCAAAATTGCCAGTTTAGGCGCAGGTATGCGTGGGTTTCGTCCGGCGTTGGTGTTAAAAAATGTCGATGTACTAAGCCCTAACGCACAATTACCGCCTGTCATTCACGTCAAAGAAATTCGGGTGAGCATCGATTTATTAGAGCTGCTCCGCCATCAACCGCTGCTCACCTCCGCTTGGGTGACTTTGATTGGTGCAGAGCTCTCAGTCATAAGACATCCAGATGGGCATATTGCTATTGCGGGTATCACTAGCAACGATGATAGCCCACCGTTGTGGTTGTTACAGGGGGAACGCTTTGAAATTCTTCACAGCCAAGTCAGCTGGCAAGATCTCAAACCCTCCCCGCCTGTGACTAAAACGCCCGCGCTGCAAGTATTTACAGCGGTCAATATTTTGCTTAAAAACACTGGCGATGATCAGCATCTGTTGCATATGCTGTTGCAACTACCCGAACAGCAAGGCGAGGCGTTACAGGTTTCAATGCAGTTGCAAGGTAATTTTTTAGCGGCGAATGCTATAAATGGCTTAGTGTATGTGCAGGCTAAACAATTAGCGTTACCACAATTGCTGAAAGATAGCTTGCCCGAGGCGATACGTTTGTTAAAGGGTAAGGGTGATGTGCAATTGTGGAGTTATTGGCATGCTTCGCAAGTACACACTTTGACAGCAAAGCTGCAGCTACAAGGGTTAACCTTGCAGCATACTGGGTATGCGGATATAGCGCTGCATAATCTCCATGCGCAGCTCAATGCGGTGCAAAAGGATGGGCAATGGCAGGTGCATGCTGATCATCTGATTATCCATAGTGACGCACTGCAAATATTGAACGCAAAATTCGCGCTACAGTTCCCCAGCGCGGGGGAATTTGCCGTGACTCAAGTTTCAGCAGAGCTTCCCAGTCTGGAATTAAATCAACTGCATGCGCTACAGTCATTTATTGGCGATTTTATCCCCTCAAGCGCGCAATGGCCAAAGTTACAGGGTCAGCTGCGCCAATTTAGTTTTCGGTTTCAACCCCAACAACAACGTTTTGCCATTTTGGGGGATTTGCTGGACTTTGGTATCACTCCCACGGATAGCTATCCCAGCATTAATCATGTCAATGTCCATATTCAAGGCAATGAATTGCAAGGCACTCTGGATCTTAATGCACAACAGTCTAGCCTCAATTTACCTCAAGCATTTCCGCAGGCATTAGCACTTAAATCACTGCAGACTCGACTCTCCTGGCAACAAAATGCTCAGGGGTGGCTGTTGTCCACGCCGTTACTGGATTTAGAGGTTCCAGATATCCAGACCAAGAGTGATTTACAGTTGCAGATTCAGCGCGACACCTATGCCACAGAAATTAATTTGCTTACCCGCTTTGAGGGTGATACCGATGTGCGCAATTTTGGGCAATATTTTCCGACTAAGCTGATGGGCCCGGATGCTGAAAATTGGTTAGCGAAGGCTTTTGTGCAGGGACGTGCTCGTCCGCGTGGTGTCATTCTTAAAGGTGCGTTGGCAGATTTTCCGTTTTCAAAAAATCAGGGGGTATTTGAGCTGATTTTAGATATGGATCACATCGATTTGGATTATGCGCCCTGATGGGGACATGTTAAGGATTTATCCTTAGAGGCGGTATTTTATCAGGCCGGGATGTTTATTACTGCCCAAGGTCATGCTGATGCGCTGAAATTGGAAGAGTTTAAGATTAATGTGCCTTCTTTCGAAACCAGTCAATATCTGACAATCACCGGGAAAGGCAAAGGCCAGTTTCCTGATATTTTTAGCTTTCTCAAGCAATCTCCTGTGCGTGAAAAAGTGGCGTCAGCGCTAGAGGTGCTGAGCGCCCAAGGTGCGGCAGTGTTTGACTTGGATATTAAAATTCCTTTGCTTGACCAATTGGAGCAGCGCATCGAAGGTCATGTGGTGACCGAAAACGCCAAACTCAATGTGTTGCCCATCGATTTGCCAATTACGGCACTGCGCGGGACGTTAAGCTTTGATGCTGCGGGCCTGACGGCAGGCAATTATCAAGGTGAGGCGCTGGGTTATCCGATTAAAGGGGTTTTAAGTAATAGTGCGGATAAAATGTCGATCATGGTCCATGGGCATAGTGATTTACTGCAACTACAGCAGCAATTTAAATGGCCAGATCTGCAGTTTGTCGACGGTGAAAGCGATTATCAACTGGATTTAGACTTGCCGACGGCAAAAAATTTACCTGTTAGCTTAAAGCTAAGTTCCGATTTGGTGGGTATGCAAGTCAAATTGCCAGATATTTTGGCAAAAAATGCGGCAAGCAGTAGCAGTTTAGCTGTGCGTATGCAATTAGGTGACACCAATTTCATGCCTTTGACAGTAGATTATGCACAGAAATTGCAAGCAGCCTGCAAAGTTGACGTCCACCATAAAAGCATAGCGGCCATCAAAATGTTAGTCGGTGAAGGTGAAATGCCGACACTACCGTCAGCGGGTAAAAGTTTGGAAATTAATCTGCAGAATATTGCATTGAGCGAATGGCTAGGATTGGCTGCAGATGATGGCAATGCAAACGCGCAAGCCCCGTTATTTGAACAGATCAATTTGTATGGGCGGCATTTGTTTTGGCAGCAACAGGATACCGGGCGTGTCGCGATGAGCATGCTGTTAAAGCAAAATATTTGGCAGATTGCCGTAGAGTCGAGCTTATTGCGCGGTGCAATTCGTAAACCATTGGCAGGAGCTTTAGATCAAGCTATACAACTGGATTTACAGTATTTAGATCTGTCCAAGCTTGCGCAGCAAGGTGCCGCATCAGTTCCTGCTACTAGCATGTATTCTAAAAAGCAGAGTCGACTGCCGTTGTTTAACATTTACAGCCAACAACTCTTGTGGCAAGGGATTGATTTAGGTGTGCTTACGCTCAATACGCAACGCATTGCTGATGGATTACAATTTCCAGAGATTAAATTGAAAAATGCCAAAGGTGAATTAGCCTTCAATGGGAGCTGGCATTATGAGCGTTCTTTACCGATCACGCAGGCGAATGGAAAGTTGACTATGCAAGGGTTTGGGGAATACTTAGCTAAGTTGGATTTAACTCATGATCTTAAAGGATCGCAGGCCTTGATCAATTTTAATGTCCAGTGGCAAGGCTCTCCGCAAGACTTTGCATTAAAAAACCTCAATGGAAGTTTAGATGTGCAGCTGGAAAATGGACGCATTTTAAGTATTGAACCCGGGTTTGGGCGAGTGTTGGGCTTTTTAGCAATGGAACAGTGGGGGCGGCGCTTACGTTTGGATTTTAGTGATTTATACGCCGAGGGTTTGATGTTTAACAGTATCAACGGTGCTTTTGTCTTACAGCAAGGTATTGCTTCCAGTCAATTAGTTAAAATTGATGCTATCCCAGCAGAAATTTTATTAAAAGGCACCATGGATCTAGGCGCGCGTACGCTAGAACAGCATGTGACCGTGTTACCTAAAAGTTCTGCAGCCCTACCTATTGCTGGTACAATTGTGGACAAGGTGCTCACGTTTGCCGCTGAAACGGTGACTGGAAACTCACAAGAGGGTTTCTTGTTAGGATCAGAATTTCAGCTGCGGGGTACTTGGCAAAATCCAATCGCCACGCAGCTCCATGAAAATAGTGGGTTGTTACAGAAAACCTGGCATAGGCTGACTGATTTTTCCTGGTTACATTAAGCATCGCTTAACCCTGAGTATTTTGAATAATCATAAGGAATAATGTAAATATGAGTTTATGTGCAGCCATCCAGATGGCATCATCGCCCAGCATCAGTGCGAATTTATTGGAAGCTGAAAAGCTGATTGCCGAGGCCGTGCGTGCTGGCGCTAAGCTGGTCGCGTTACCCGAGAACTTTCCGTTGATGGGAGAAAATGCCAGCGACAAAATCAAACAACGTGAGCAGGACGGCGTTGGTCCTATCCAGAATTTTCTTGCCGATGTAGCCAAAAAATACCATGTTTGGGTGGTGGGCGGTACCATTCCCTTGGCGGCAGACGACGATAATAAAATTCGTGCTGCCTGTGTTGTCTACAACGCTCAAGGACAGCGGGTAGCACGTTACGATAAAGTCCATTTATTCGATGTCAATGTGCCTGAGACCAATGAAGTCTATCGTGAATCCGACACCATCGAAGCAGGAGATCAGCCATTATTGGTGGACACGCCATTTGGCAAATTGGGTATTGCGATTTGCTACGATTTACGTTTCCCAGAAATCATTCGTAAAATGCAGGCGCAAGGGTTGCAAATTTTGGTCGTACCGTCGGCATTTACTGCGCAAACGGGCGCTGCACATTGGGAAGTTTTGCTCAGAGCGCGGGCCATTGAAAATTTATGTTACGTCATTGCACCCAATCAAGGCGGCTTTCATAAAAATGGTCGACAAACTTTTGGTCACAGTATGATTATCGATCCTTGGGGTGTCGTGCTCGCTTGTCAAAAATCGGGTGCGGGCTTTGTGAGTGCGGATATTGACTTGGAAAAATTGGATAAAATTCGCGCCAGTTTTCCTGCTTTACAACATCGTCGTTTTTTTACCCCATAATTTTATGCATTATAAAACAGCTATTCTCGTAGTCGTTGGTTTGGTGTCAATGTTTATTACTGCTTGTAGCAATAACAATAAACTTGACCCTTACGATACTTTGCAGGTTCCGCCGCAAATTATTTCTATTCCAACTAAAGAATCCACTTCGGATAAAGACGATAAGTTATTAACTCAGGGTTTAGGTGACAAAGTTAAGTTCCTATCTTCTGCCACTCCCCCTATGTTAGTGGTAGAAGAATCGTTTGAAAAAACCTGGGAGCGGCTGGATCAGGTTTTACGGCATCATAAAATTAGGGTTACTGAGCTTAACCGTGATCAAGGCTATTTATGGGTGAATTTTGATGTTGATAAATATGCTGGTGATGATGTAGGTAAGTACACTGCAGGTGATGGGACGTATACTTCCGGTTCAGGTTTGCTTGAGGGGTTTAGCAATTCATGGTTCGGTTCCCATTTTGGGTTGCGTAAATATCAGTTGTTATTAAAAACTTCCAGTCAACAGGCAGTCACGCAAATTACTGCAACAGATATGGGCGCCATAACTAAGTTAGCCGATAAAAAGGAGAAAATTGAAGAAGTCGTGGATGATAAAGTTCCAGGCCCAGATGATAGTCCTCAATTGGTATTAAAAACCATTTTTACTTCTTTACATGATGGTTTCTCGGAATCCATCCTGCAGCACGAACGCTTGAAACGCGAATAGTCTTTGGTTAATCATATATATTGCAGCTCATGGATACATTAAAACACGTACAACATGCTATTTTGGCGCACACTGACATTCAATATGCGCAGATAGAACAGATTATGAATAGCCTGCTGAGCGTCAAGGTTGACGAAGCGGATATTTACCTGCAATCGAGTCACTTTGAATCCTGGTCTATGGAAGGTGGTATTGTTAAAGAAGGTTCACATAGCATAGAGCAAGGTGCGGGCGTCAGAGTCGTCTCTGGGGATAAAACTGGTTTCGCCTATACTGATCGCATCGAATTGGCGTTGTTACTGCGTGCGGCTGAAAATGTTAAAGCGATTGCGAAACACGGACAACAACAGCAAATACGGGTACAGCCCACGTTCGGCTGGCCACAATACTATCCTGCCGTAAACCCATTAAAATCCTATGCCGATCAGGATAAAGTGGCGTTGCTGCAGAAAATCGATAGCGAAACCCGAAAGTTGGATCATCGCATTGAAGACGTGATGGTGAGTCTGGTCGGTGCCTATGACAATGTGTTGATTGCGAATCAGAATGGCAATTTAGTGGCCGATGTCAGACCTTTAGTCCGCTTAAATGTCACCGTGATCGTTGTTGATAAAAATGGTCGGCGTGAGCGTGGCAGTATGGGTGGGGGTACACGGGATGTATACGATTATTTTCTACACGGTGATTTAGCACTGAGCTATGGTCAAGAAGCCGTGCGTCAGGCCTTGGTAAATCTTGAAGCAGAAGCGGCCCCCGCAGGCACGATGACCGTGGTATTAGGTCCCGGTTGGCCTGGAATATTGTTGCATGAAGCCATAGGTCATGGTCTCGAAGGTGATTTTAACCGCAAGGGTACCTCCGCGTTTAGTGGTCGTGTGGGTGAGCGGGTCGCATCTGATTTATGTACTGTGGTGGATGATGGAACCTTGCAAGGACGTCGAGGGTCACTAAGCATCGATGATGAAGGTACGCCAACTGAAAATACCGTCTTGATTGAAAAAGGCATTTTAAAAGGCTACTTACAAGACAAATTAAATGCGCGTTTGATGGGGGTTAAATCAACAGGCAACGGTAGACGTGAGTCATATCAACATTTGCCTATGCCGCGTATGACCAACACCTATATGTTAGCTGGCGCATCAGACCCGGCTGAAATTATTGCGTCGGTCAAACACGGCTTATACGCCAAAAACTTTGCAGGTGGGCAGGTAGATATCACTTCGGGTAAGTTCGTATTTTCTGCGAGCGAAGCTTATCTTATTGAAAACGGTAAAATTACTCGGCCTGTTAAAGGTGCAACCCTGGTAGGCAATGGTCCAGACGTATTGACTAAAGTTTCAATGGTTGGGAATGATCTAGAACTGGATTCTGGTGTAGGTACCTGCGGTAAAGATGGACAAAGTGTGCCTGTGGGTGTTGGACAGCCTACGCTAAAGATTGATGGTATTACTGTAGGTGGTACTCAGGTGTAGCATGCCTCCGGTCACCTACGATTAGGATCGATAATTCAACCTAAATGCTGATTGAGAATATGAGTTTGCAAAATTTGGACGAAATAAATGAGCTAAAAAACATTGTGCATGATTTGCTCAATGAAGCCAAAAAACAAGGTGCCACTGCCGCTGAAGCTGGGTTGAGTGTTGATGATGGTTTGTCGGTCACGGCGCGTTTGGGGGATGTGGAGACCTTAGAATATCACCGCAGTCAGGGTTTAGGGGTGACCGTATTCATTGGACAACGTAAAGGTTCGGCAAGTAGCACCGATTTATCACCTGCATCAATTCGTGAAACTGTACAAGCTGCTTGCAGTTTTGCGCGCTATGCAAGCGAAGATGAATATGCGGGCTTACCGGATAAGGCTCTCTTAGCGACTGCATTTCCCGATTTGGATTTATATCATCCTTGGGATTTATCTGCAGATGAAGCGATAGCGCTCGCGGTCACGTGTGAGCAAGCCGCACGCGATTTTCATGTGGATATCACCAATTCTGAAGGTGCGACTGTCAACACCCATCAAGGGATACGTGTCTTTGGTAATACCCTGGATTTCGTTCAAGGCTACCGCTCCAGCCGTCATTCTTTAAGTTGCGCTGTGCTCGGACAGCGTGGCGACAGTATGCAGCGTGATTATTGGTATAGTGTTGCGCGAGATCCTGGTCAGTTGGAAGCCGCTGCAGCCATTGGTCAAAAAGCCGCTGAGCGTACCTTACGGCGCTTGAATGGTCGCCAATTGACTACACGTCAATGTCCCGTGCTGTATCAAGCAGAGGTTGCATCTGGTTTGCTCAATGCCTTTATCAGTGCAATCAGTGGCGGCAATTTATACCGTAAATCTTCTTTTTTATTAAACAGTATCGGGCAAACGGTATTTCCGGAATTTGTACGCATTCATGAGCAGCCCTTGCTCACAGGGGCTTTAGGTAGTGCGGCCTATGATGCTGAAGGGGTCGTAACCCAAACCCGCGATCTGGTGCAGGGGGGGGTAGTACAAGGCTATGTCTTGAGTAGTTATTCAGCGCGAAAATTAGGCATGCAAACCACTGGTAATGCAGGTGGTGTACATAACTTGTTTATAGATACTGGGCCGGATGATTTTAAGGGTATGTTGCAGCGAATGGGAACTGGGTTGTTAGTCACAGAATTGATGGGGCAAGGTATTAATAATGTCACGGGTGATTATTCCAGAGGTGCGGCAGGATTTTGGGTGGAGAATGGCGAAATTCAATATCCGGTTGAAGAGATTACGATTGCCGGAAATTTAAAAGATATGTTTAAAAACATGGTCGCAGTAGGCAATGATGTGGATAAACGGGGTAACGTGCGCACAGGTTCTATTTTGTTGGAAAGCATGTCGATAGCCGGAGAATAAGTTATTGTTTTGAAATACCTCATACATTAGACTAGAATTTGCTATGCTTAATGTGTGAATAGCGATATGTCACTGTTCGTCTTCAAGCCAGTGAGAGTATAATCACACGTAACTCATTACAAAATAGCAATACGAGGTTTAGATAGAGCTATGTTAAAAAAAACCTACATTTTACTCTTGGGTATGCTTACCGCATTGAGTATTAATTCCCATGTTAACGCGGCAGATTGTCCCTTACTAAAAATACAACAAATGCGCAGTTCAGGCACGGATGTTTCGGGCAGTCATTGTTCAAATAAAGAAGATTTATCCGTGGATAGCGTTCTGAGTGTCGCACCCGGGGCACGTTTTTGGTTGGAGACTGCAGTCAGTAACCCTGCAGACACCGCGTATCAACTGATTTGTCAAAACAAATCCACACACGCTGTCACCGTTAAAGTAGCGCAAGCTACACAGCCGTGGTTGCAGGCGGATGCTTCGCTAAAATGTTCGCCATGGCAAAGTAATCGCTTAGCCTGCTCAGAGGCAAACGGTGATGCTAATGCTTTAATGTGTGCCATTTCTGCGAAAAAAACTAGCCATGATGTTGGCTTGGCACCTGGAACCGCAAATGTTGTTGCCTTAGATACCCGGACATCTTCTGTCACGGTTCGCGGTATTGGTAGCCACAAAAATGTCGATCCAGCACTTGAGCCTTGGATGACGATGCTTAAATCCGAAATTGATCTATGCCGTGCAGTATCAGATTCAGAGCATGCAATCACTTTAAGTTGGAAATTGAAAGTCAATGGCCAAGTTACGGGTGCGGTGGTTAAAAATACCGATGTGGATAGTAAATTTGCTGCATGTTCTTTGGATGCCTTACATAACTTTCAATTTCCGAAAATTGATAAAGAAACCTATGTAACGTTGGCGTTCTAAAAGCAACTCATGTATCGATTAACGATTGCCCGTAAATGGTTATGGGTTTTTGTGTGTTCGGCGACACTCTTTGGTATGGTCGCCGATTTTGGCATTGGTAATAAAATCGATTTTTGGATACATGATATTGCGGTTGTGTTTCAGGCAAGAACAGAGTGGAAGCACGCCGCTATTGTATTGCTGGATGATAATATTCCTGCGGAGGTAGCACGTAAACAAACCTTACCACTTTATGCTCGGGCAACAGAAAAGTTGATTGCAGCGGGTGTCAAAGGTGTTTTTATGGACGCCAGATTAGCAAAGTCCCAAGAAGGCCAGATGCCTTATGCTATCTGTATCGAAGCTGATAAAAGTGTGCGTTGGTCGCGTCCCGACTGTCAAGTTACAGGGGGTAATCAATGTCAAGTTCGAGATAGTTCGGCAGGGACTGCACCGTTAAAAATGGCAGGGGAAGTTTTCCCATTTTTTCATATCGCGCCTTTCTTAGGGGATGGCGACCTGCCGGATTTCCTATTATTTGATGTTGACGCCGAAGCCTTTATTCCCCCTGGAGGTGTGGTAGCGTCTGACCGTTTAATCACTAAAGGTGCCACCATAGATCGTTGGATGGATTTATCCGACGATCATGCCGCAGTGACCTTAGCACGCTATATTGACCCTGAAGGGGTGAAGGCGGTGCTCAAAAATGAAGTACGCGAAACGTGTAACGGTGGCTTTCCTTGTCGACGTCTCCGCTTAAGTTATCCCAATTACGCTGTTGAATGGTCGTTACGTCGGCCTATGTTTCCTTTAAGTGCTTTAGCTTCCTGTAATGACGCAGAAGCAGCTGCAGTCGCAGCAAAGCTTGCAGGTCGCGTGGTCATTTTACAATTGACCACACCTTCAGAAGCGACTGATATTACCATCACTCCGATGACCAATGCGATGTGGGGACCCAATCGTATTTCTCCAGGCTCGCAATATCTCGCTGATGCGGTCGAAACCCTTTTAAATAACGATCATCCGCGTGAGCCAGCACCTTGGATCAAATTGTTGTTGTTCCTAACGCTCGCTGTTTTGGGGGTGGTGATAAGTGCTTATGTCAAGCAAGTTTGGGTCTGGGTATGTGGCATAGTGCTGTTCGTGATGCTCTGCTCGCTGTGTATATTGTCTAAGCAGTTACAGTTATGGCCAGTAACCGTGGGTATGCTGACCTATATTTTAGGGGCGATGCAGTCATTGACTATGCATTTAATCAATGCCTCGAAACTAGGGAATATTACTTATGGGCATATGCCCAAACAGGTTCTAGAGATGCTGTTGGCGTTAAAAGAAGACGAAGCCTTCCAACATCAACATTACCGGGCAGTGGTCTTGATGAGTGATTTGGCGGGATACACTCAGGTCACCAGCATGTTAAAAGAACCACTGCTGATCTTAGAATTAATGAATGATTATCTGGAAACGACCTTAGTTTTACAGAAAAATAAAGGCTGGTGGGAAACCTATATCGGCGATATGGTCTGTTATTACTGGCCATATAAAGATGGGCAGCAGTTGGAACATTATCGTAATGCGCTTGAAGGCGCGCTGGAGTTAGCGCAATTGCAGAAAAAGTTTTTTACTGAGCTACCTACGCGTTATGCCCATAAATTTGATGCCGAAGTCTTAACTGCGATTAGTACTATTATTAATGCAGGGATTGGTGTTTCTTCCGGTCCGGTGGTCATGGGTAATCTGGGTCCAGAAAAAGGCGTCAGGAAGTTTGGCATATTGGGTGACCCGATGAATTTAACGTCAAGGGTAGAAGCTTTAACCCGGCACTTCAATACTGAAATTATCATTACGCATGAATTAGCAAATGTTGCTCAGGATATGGGTTATCCGGTGCGGCGTTTAGGGTGTTTTTGCGTTAAAGGGCGAGATGGTCAAGCAGAAACCTTATTTGCTCTTGGCTCAAAAGACGATGAGCGTTTGCAACCTGATGTTCTCCAAGCATGGGAAGCTTGGTTACAGGAAGAAGAAAATGCGCAAGAGCATACTGTGCCTTGCCCTGAATTGTTTAGACAAGATATGCAGGTATTGCAAAAATGGACGGAACGCAAATTGCTAAAAAATCGCGTTTGGAACTTGGAAGATAAATAATCTAATTGCGTGATGTATAGCTAATTCACGGCTTTTTTATATTAGATTTCGAGTGATCGGTTATCTAACCGTTGAATATACCGAACAATCAGAGGCGTCATTTTCAAGCTTTGTGATTGTTTAGTGTTTCAGTGAGCAAGTCACGCTAAACAAACTACCTTGGATGTAATAGGACGGAATCTAGTCGCACTGAATGCAAGCCAATTGTCGTAAACCTCATAATAATTCGGCAAGGCTTAATGTTACTGATACACATGCAAGTGGGCATAGTTGATATGACATTGCAGCAAACGTAGGGCTGTCAAATGTCAAAATACCTTCTGGCGTTGACTCGTATAAAGTTACTGATGCTAAAAAATCCATTTCCAGATAGTTTAACTGCCAGTGTGAACAGCGCTAAGGGCATCCCTTTATGAGGTTGGATTATGAGTTCTATTCTAGCGCAACAACACCTGGGATTTGTGTGAAACGTTTGATTTATATATGGATGGCGCAACTTTTTACGCTGTTGATACCTTTAAATGTTATGGCGGAAGAAGCGGTGTTATCTGTGATTGATTTTCAATTACGTTGGCATCACCAATTTCAATTTGCTGGGTATTATGCCGCTGTTGAACAGGGGTTTTATCGGGATGAGGGCTTGGACGTCCGTTTGCACGAAGCTGCTCCAGGTCGAACACCTGTGGAAGAGGTATTGGCAGGACGTGCGCAATACGCCGAATCTAACAGCGAAATTCTCTATGCCCGTTTGCAAGGCAAGCCTTTAGTGGCTTTGGCGGCGATATTTCAGCATTCGCCCTCAGTGCTTTTGGCACGCAAGGACTCTGGGATCTACTCGCCGCATGATCTTATTGGGAAAAAAATTATGCTGTTGAATGCAAATACGGATGCCGACTT
>SXIZ01000084.1 GCA_005779525.1 Methylococcaceae bacterium | reverse complement strand
TAGGTCGGCAGCTGTGAGCGTTTTGCTTTGCGGGGTGGTGCCGTCGGTGAGTTTGAGGGTGTCGCCTGCTTTAGCCCCGGTGGGGATGCTCACTTGCACAGCGATTTGGCTGGCGTTGTTCAGTTCGGCGGCGTTGATGTATTGGTCGTTGTTGCTGTCGGTGACGATAGTCACGCCAGGGGCTTTTGGGGTGCTGGTATCTTGGGCGACGAGGCCGATGTCGGTGTCGTAGTTGTTGGCGGTAAAGTTGATCAGGTCGGTTTTTGCCGTCGCAGGGTTGGCATCGCTGTCGATTTGGGTGTTGGTGCCGACTTGTTTTTGGGTGATGCTGTAACCTGCAGGCACAGCAATCCCAACAGAGTAGCTGCCCGCAGGCACGTTGAAGTTGTAGCCGCCTGTTTCGTCAGTCACGGTAGTACTGACCACTTTGCCGCTTTTGTCGTACAGGTTGACGGTGACGCCTGCAAGACCCACGTCGTTACCATCTTGGATACCGTTGGCGTCGATGTCATTCCAGATGCAGTCGCCAATGTCGATCATTTTGACTGGCGCGTTTTTGATGAGGCCTGCATCCAGGGTGTTGTTGGTTTGACCTGCAGTGACGCTGAAGTTGGCGGTGCTGAAGGTGCTGCTATTAAAATCGCTGTCTTTGCTGTTTTTGGTATTGCTTTGTGCATCCTTTAAAGTTAAGGCGTAGCCTGTCGGGACGCTGATGCTGAGCTTGTAGGTCCCTGCGGCCACGCTAAAGCTGTAGTTGCCTTGGCTGTCAGTGGTGGTGCTTTGCACGAGGTTGCCATTTTTATCTTTCAGTTGGAGAGTGACACCGCTGACACCACTTTCACCCGTGTCTTGGAGTCCGTTTCCGTTTAGATCGTCCCATACTAAATTACCGATCGTGGCTTTTGCAGTATTTGTTGATTTTGTGCTCATGTGTTGGCCTCTTGCTGTCTAGTGTATTTTTTTTAGGGTCATACTCGTGGTATTTGCCTATCTATTAAGCATTTAATGTGCCATTGAATGAATGTTTTATTAAGATACTGTTTTAATTTATCTATTTAATTATACCCGCTTCTAAAATACTAAACATACACGTTAAAAAATACAAATTTGACATGACATGTCATGTCAATTATGTCAGTCATGTCAGCTCACAACTGCAACGTACAATGCGCATATACATATAGATAATCTCAGCGTGTTATAGCTAGCTTTACGGCACTGACAGTGCTCGCTTAAGTCCAAGCCAGTTGAAATATTTGCCATTTTCAATATGCGCACCGCCTATCTGTTATCATGAGTACAATTTTTTTCATTGAGTCATATTTTTAGTGTCTATTTCTAATTTTCCACACGAATTAAGCCCCGACCTGCGTAACAACCTAGATTCCCTTGGGTATCTGGAAATGACGCCTATTCAAAAATCGAGTCTACCCAGCATTTTAAAAGGTCAAGATTTAATCGCCCAAGCCAAAACCGGAAGTGGTAAAACGGTAGCATTTGGGATCGGGTTAATCAGCAGACTGGATCCATCCCTTTATCAAGTGCAAGCACTGATCCTCTGCCCTACCCGCGAACTCGCGGAGCAAGTCAGTAAAGAAATTCGCCGTTTAGCGAGACATATACCTAATATCAAATTATTAACCCTCTGCGGCGGCACGCCTATTCGACCGCAATACGAATCCCTTCAGCGCCCAGCACATATTATTGTTGGCACCCCGGGACGTATTCAGAAACATATTGATAAGGCTACACTGAATTTGGATTACATTAATACCTTAATCCTGGATGAAGCTGATCGTATGCTCGATATGGGTTTTTACGACGATATTCTTAAAATCATCAACCTAACCCCTAAAAATCGGCAAACGCTCTTATTTTCAGCAACGTATCCTGAAGGTATAAAAGCCATTAGTACGCGTTTCCAAAAAAATCCAATCGAAATCAAAGTTGAAATCACACACCGCGACAATCCGATTGAAGAATTATTTTTTAAAATTAGTGCAGCAACACGCAGTAAAAACCTGGTCACCTTGCTTAAGCATTACCACCCAGAATCGTGCGTGATTTTTTGTAATACCAAGATACAGTGCGCGGAAGTCGCTGAGGTCTTAGCGAAAAAGGGCTTGCCTGCATTAGTGCTGAATGGTGATTTAGAACAAAAAGAACGCGATAAAGTATTGTTATTATTTACTAATCAAAGTTGTCCAATTCTAATCGCGACCGATGTTGCAGCACGTGGGCTAGATATTAAAGATTTGCAATGTGTGATTAATTACGAAATTGCATTTGATCCAGAAGTCTATATTCACCGGATTGGTCGCACGGGAAGAGCAGGTAAGCAGGGTTTAGCCTTAAATCTATATACCGCCGCTGATAGCGAGCGCATAAAAGCGATTGAAGTCTATCAACAACACCGCGTCACTAGCTTAGATATAACGACGTTGCAAGCTGCAAAAGACACGGAACTACTTGCCCCTAAAGTTACGCTGTGTATTGCGGCTGGGCGTAAACATAAAATTCGTCCGGGAGATATTTTAGGGGCCTTAACGGGAACCGCAGGTATTGCCGCGCAATATATTGGCAAAATCGATATCGGTGAGCAACAGTCTTTTGTTGCGATAGACCGAGAGCTAGCAACACAGGCAGTGAGTCAATTAGCTGAAGGAACCATTAAGGGTCGCAAATTCAAAGTCTGGAAGGTGCGATGAAACATAAATTTTCGCAGTGTAGCTTGAACACTCTGTAGTTTATGAAAGGCGTAAATAGCATCTCTAGCTTTGAGGGTGACTTAAAGCTAGCTAAAATTTAAGCTGTTTGACTATGCGCAGCCGTAGCTGAAATTATCTGCACAACCGTAGCTAGCGTTGTGCAGAAAAATCCGCAACCCCCAAGGAGTCCTCAAGCACTTGTTCGGCTTTATGATGCAAATGCCCAAAAGCGTTATGCAACACCTCCCAGCCACTGAAAGCAATGATTTGCCACGCAGTCGTTTGAAAATCCCAAGAGGTATCTTGCAAAATACCCACCGCCACGAGTTGTTTAAATGATTCAGCAGATGGATTAGCCAGATGTTGCTGCACCAATTCCAAGTGTTCTACTGCAAATAATCTGCTTGCAGGACGCTGATTGCTTTCATGGTGATTGGTATACAACACATATCCTGGATCGATACCAACGCGGATTAATCCGTCGCAATAGCCTTTAAAATTTTCAATATGAAATAACTTAAGATGGGACATTGATCCTCCTATAGGTTTGCAATACACGGATACATCATCCTTGAATTCATAAATTTCTTCGTCCCTGAGACCAGAACACCGCAGCCGATTAGCTTAACACTCACTCTAACGCGCAATATATGAATTCATTTTAAATATTAGCCTAGCTTGCAACACAGCGCTTGGCAATACATTGAGCCGAATACACACATTTTTTTGCATAGGCACTTATAGATTTTAACAGCCTGCCGCTATTCTCTACAAAAGCTAACAAACATTATTTATGGGGAGAACCGCCATGAAAGCTTTAAATAATCTCGTTGCTGAATCCAATTGGGTCAATTTTATCGAAACCTTAAATGATGAGTTTACGTCAAAATCTGGTAAAGGCATGTATGCGCATATTTCACCCTGCGATGTACTGCAACTGTATGCCCAATACCAAACTCGGGATATGGGGTTACGCAGTTTTGCACGCCGCTGTGTGCGTAGCTATGCCTAACCCCCTAGAGTTTCCTCAACACCATTCATCTATCAGCGCCGCAACCAGATTAGTCCAGGTTTGATGCCCAGCACCTAACCCTAGTCCGGTTTCGGCGTGAAAATATTCATGAAATAAAATGTGTTCGCGCCAATGGGGATCATGCTGCAGACGCGCATCATCACCATAAATGGGGCGGCAGCCATTGTTATCAGGTGTAAATAGACGAATCATACGTTGTGCTATTTCGTGCGCCAACTGAGTTAAGTCCAGTTCAACCCTCTCTGGATTATCGTCCAAACACACGGCAATCTTAAATTCTGGCCCCAACGCTTTACCCAATTTACGCAATGCTTCGATCATTAAAAAACCCGTAGGAAACCAGATCGGGCCACGCCAGTTAGAATTACCGCCTTTTAATTTAGATTCAGCTTCTGCGGGTTCATAGCGGACTTCACTATGACCATAGCGGAAAGGATGGTGCGCATGGAATTTGGACAGACTGCGGATACCAAATTTGGACAGAAATTCCTGTTGATCAAATACCCGCGCTAAAATCCGCCGAATTTGATCTTGGTTAGGGATACTTAATAAGGTGGTTTGCTCATCCTGATTGGCGGCATGATAACTAAACTGCGCAAACTCACGCCGATTCGCGGAAAACCAATTGAAATTGCCACGAAATGAGGGAAACGGTTTAATCCATTCAGCTTCCAGCCGTTCAACTGCAAACATGGGAATCAGGCCAACTAATGAACGAACACGGAACTTATCAAAACTATTATCCGCATGTCTTAACACATCGTAAAAAAAGCCATCCTCCTCATCCCAGAGTTGATATTCGCAGCCCCCCATTTGCTTCATGGCCGCCCCAATATAAACATAGTGTTCCAGGAATTTGGTCGCTAAGCCTTCGTAAGTTTTATTTTCCCCCGCCAATTCAAGAGCGATGCGCATCATGTTTAAGCTAAACATGGCCATCCAGCCAGTAGCATCGGATTGTTCTAATACCTCGCCCGCGGGTAAACGTTCACTACGATCCACCACCGCAATATTGTCTAAGCCTAAAAAGCCGCCTTCAAAAATATTATTGCCTTGATTATCAACTTTATTAATCCACCAGGCAAAGTTAATCAGTAGCTTATGAAAACAACGTTCCAAAAATGCACGATCGGTTTTGTGATGCCGACGCTTCTCCATGTTATATACCCGCCAAACAGCCCAAGCATGTACGGGGGGGTTAAGATCAGAAAAATCCCATTCATATGCAGGGATTTGTCCATTAGGATGTTGAAATTGCTCAAATAACATCAACCACAATTGCTCTTTTGCAAAGGCTGGATCGATAAGTGCCATCGGTACACAGGCAAACGCCAAATCCCAAGCGGCAAACCAAGGATATTCCCACTTATCTGGCATGATAAGTATGCGCATAGAATTTAAATGCTGCCAATGCCGATTGCGGATGGAATAGCGTGCAGGTGGCGGTGGCATTTTACTGGAGTCCCCTTTCAGCCATTTATTCACATCAAACAAATAAATTTGTTTACTCCATAATAAATTGGCAAATGCTTGGCGTTGCACTTGACAAATTTCGGCGCTGGCCTTTGGTGGATGCACTGCCGCATAAAATTCATCGGCTTCTGCCCGACGGCTAGCGATTATTTGCGGACAATCAGCGAAAGGCTCAGCTAAGGCTTCTGTTGTTAAGCGTAAGCAAACTTGCACACTTTCTCCAGCGGGGATAGCTAGCTGATAATGCAATCCTGCTTTACTGCCCTGTTGTGCAGGATTAATACTCGCTTCCCCTTGAATTAAATAACGGTGAAACGCATCCTTGGTATAGGGGACAGACTCCTTCGATTCAACGCCATATACACGTTGGTTATTGGTTTCGTTATCGGTAAAAATGGGAGTACAGTCGCCTGCAGCATAGACATAATACGTGGGCAACTGGTACGGAAAGGAAATACCTTTCAAAGGCCCAGAGACAGAGCTGTCGGCTTTTAAGCAGGTGGTTGCAGCTGATGCAAGGCTAATGGTAGGCGACACGAGTCGCGTATCTCCCCAGGCCCAAGTATTACGAAACCAAAGTTGCGGAATAAGATGTAACGGTGCCAGTTCTGGCCCGCGATTGCTAGCCGTTATGCGCATAAAGATATCATCTGGCCCGGCTTTCGCATATTCGACTTCGACATCAAAATAACGATTTTCGTCGAATACGCCAGTATCTAATAGTTCGTATTCTTGCCCACTGCCAGCACGCCGCTGATTTTCGGTAATTAAATCTAAATAAGGAAACTCTGCCTGCGGATATTTGTACAGATAGCGCATATAGCTATGCGTTGGGGTGTTATCCAGATAAAAATAGCATTCCTTAACATCTTCGCCATGATTACCTTCCCACGCATCCAATCCAAATGCGCGTTCTTTTAAAATGGGATCTTTACCATTCCATAAAGCTAAGCCAAGTACCAGTAATTGATAACGGTCACAAATTCCGGCTAAACCATCTTCCCCCCATCGATAGGCTTTACTGCGCGCCAGATCATGCGGCAAATATCGCCATGCATCGCCATCAGCACTATAGTCTTCACGTACCGTCCCCCAAGAACGCTCACTCACATAAGGCCCCCAGCGCCACCAAGGTGGAATATCGCCAACATTTTCACTGATACGCTGATGTTCTTTGGTACGCATGGCAAGTTCCTCATAATTATGCTGAGCAATCACATTGACTTTACTACACTACGCCAGAAACACAGCCAATACTGGAGTTAAGTGTCATCCATCATTCGACAAGCGAAGGGGCCAAACACTTCAGCCCCTTAAGTTCTGAACCACTAAGAGTAACATAGATTCGCTACTACGGGCTTGATTTCCATATTGACAGCGCCCCTCACTTAGACAGGATTATTTGGGGGGTACATAGCCTTCCGGCATATTAAAACCACCAGCAAATAAAAACTTATTGCGCTCTTCTTCTAAAAATTTTTTAGCTTTGGGATCAAAGCTGGCCAAACGATATTCATTAATCAGCATAGTTTGGGTTTTTAACCATTCTGCCCACGCCTGCTTGGAAATAGTTTCATAAATGAGCTGCCCTTTTGGCCCGGGAAACGGGGGAGTCTCTAAGCCTTCAGCTTCAACACCCAATTTTGCACATTTCACTAATCTAGTCACGCAAAGCCTCCTCAAAAAATTGTTGCAGTAAACGATTAACTGGTGCTGGCAATCCAACTTGCTGCACCTCGCGGAAATTATACCATCCGGCGTGCTTGGTTTCTGCAACCTTCAATATTGGCTGAGCGAGATTAAGCTGCAAGACACTGTAATCCAGATGATAATGCGAAAAGGTGTGACGACGAATAGGTAATAGCGACTGTTCGACGATAGTAATGCCTTGTTCAGCACACCATGCAATGGCCGCAGCACTCGTAGCAAACTCGGGTAAAGCCCACAAGCCCCCCCAAATACCCAGTTCTGGCCTACGTTCCAAGTAAACTGTGGCATTCACATGCAGCAATAACAAACAAGCGTGTTTGACAGGTAGAGGTTGTCGGGGCTTAGGTGTAGGATACGCCAGCACATTGCCCGCTTGTAAAGCCAAGCACTGCGAATGTAGTGGGCATTGAGCACAATGAGGTTTTGCACGGGTACAGAGTGTGGCACCCAAATCCATCATGGCCTGCGTATATTCTGCCGTATGGGTTTTAGGCGTCAGGTGGGTACTGAGTAGCCAAAGCTCCTGCTCAACTTTTGCATCCCCGGGCCAACCCGCAACTGCAAAACATCTTGTCAAAACACGTTTGACATTGCCATCCAAAATCGGCTGGCTTTGCTTAAAAGCGATACTCAAAATCGCGCCTGCGGTCGAACGCCCAATGCCGGGCAAAGCAATCAACTCAGCAAATTGCGCAGGAAATTGTCCAGCATACTGATGGCTAATTAATTGCGCTGTTTTATGTAAATTTCGAGCTCGCGCATAATATCCCAATCCCGCCCAGTAACTCAGCACCTCATCTAATTCAGCACCCGCTAGACTGGCTATATCCGGGAAACGTGCAACAAAGCGTAAAAAATAAGGAATAACCGTCGCGACTTGCGTCTGCTGTAACATTATTTCAGATAACCAAACTTTGTAAGGCGTTAACTCAACTTGCCAGGGTAAATTTTTACGCCCGTGTTGTGCATACCAAAGCAGCACTTGTTCAGCAAAATTTTGGGATTGCATAGTTAAGGTTGACTCGCTCCTGACATCGAGGGGTGCACAGCGAATTGACCACTACGCGATGTTAAATCTAAGGCTACATCCTGCATGGCCACTTCACCCCATTTCAGAGTATGTATATTAAGCTTTCCATTTATAGGTAGCGTCTGTAAATCTGAAAACAGGCTGGTAGCAGGTGCGCTACCTTGTAAAAAATCTGCGCTTGACACTAACGGAGCACCGTCGGAATTCGGGTAAAAATATCTTGTCACATCTAACTGATCCAGTTGCACAGTAAACGTCAGCTCCACTGGCGTATCACGCTTAAATCCAATATTGGCGTGCAATCGACTTTGATCGATGAGCAAATTAAGATCGTGTACTTCAAACGTTGCAGGTGTCAAATGCCAGTTTAACTCCAGGGCAAGTTGTTGCAGGGTTGTCAAATTCTCTGGCTCTACCGCAGGGATACCCCACCGCGCTAACCAAGATCTTAGGTTAAACTTATCTAACACCACCCTACCCTGTATATCTGCGGCATCGACTGTTCCCGTTCCAGCCAAACTCAGCTTTAGCAATAATGGCGCACTCTGCAACTGCATTTCGGTCGCCTGAAGAATTTGCGGCGTACGCTCATAAATTAAGGCAGGCATACTAAAATTAGCTTGTGCCAAGCCATTCGATGTTGCTAGCTGCACATTCAGGCCGGCGACCTTAAAAATCAAACTATCAAAAAAAACCTGAGCTTGACCCGTAATCGTCCAAGACTGCTCTGCAAAATGGATATTGCTATTGACCTGCAGCTCAGCCAGTTGACCTGAACGCAAGCCATCTAATTGAAAGTTTATATCCTCAAAACGCACATCAAAAGGTTGTTGCGGATAAGGCAAAACGTGAAACCTTCCCTGTCTAATCATCAATTGCTCAATAGATAAATGCTTACTAACCCAACTCGCTTGACCTGCAGTTTGGCTTGCCATCAGAGTTGTCTCGGCTTGCGCCCCCTGAGCAACGCCCACCCAATTAACAGCCCAATCTTCCAACAAAACTCGCCGTAGCACCCACTGATTTCGCAACACTGGCCAAAACTTTAATTCTAATTCAGCTTTCCCGAGACGAATAAATTCTGACGCATTCTGCTCCTCGCTCAAGTACACCTTGACTTGCTCAAGAGTCACTCTGAGATAGGGGAATACGGCAAAGCGAATAGCGCCAGCAATCTCGATGCGAATACCGGTAGAGGTCTGCACATAATTTAGCAAACCCTGTTGGGCAATCGATGAATTAAGTACTACGCTTAGCATGCCACAACTGATCACCCAACCCAACCCCAGGAAGATCAAAATTCGAGCACTTTTGGTTAAGCGTTTTTTCATATCACTGCCAGCGATTGTGTAATATGATAAGCATCACAAACATCGGGGAGAGCTTGAGGCCTCCTGACTGAGCGGGTGTGCTTTAATAACTACAAAGGGGAAAACATTATGATGCTTGCAAAAATTGCAGGAATTCTGATGGTGGTTTGGTTTTATCAAACAGCCAAACAACACCAAACTGAAACCGTAAAATGGGTAATTATTGGCCTAGTTGGCTACTGGTTAACTTGGTGGGTAGTCACACTAACGGTCGCCAACCCAATCCTGGCAACGCTACCTAAAACGGCAATGTTCATGTATTACCTAGTCACTTACTCACCAGCCCTGGTTGCCATTGTGGCGGCATACTTCATCCGCCAGAAGCTTATCAAAGATTTGCAAAAAACCCAGTAATCACCGCAACGAGCGCACCATGAATAGCGGTGCGCTCGCGAAGCGAGTCCGTTTAATTACAGTTTATCTGCGTGCTTATCTAAATATTCTGCAACGCCCTGAGGATTTGCATTCATACCCGCATCACCTTTTTTCCAACCCGCAGGGCAAACTTCGCCATGTTCTTCGTGGAATTGTAAAGCATCTACCATGCGTAACAGTTCATCAACATTACGTCCTAAGGGTAAATCATTAACCACTTGATGACGTACTTTACCTGAACGATCAATTAAAAAGCTTCCACGATAGGCAACCGCAGGTGCACTGGCTTCAACGTCCTAATCTTTACAAATAGTGTGCGCAATATCTGCCGCTAAGGTGTAACTGACAGGACCAATACCGCCTTGATTGATTGGAGTATTACGCCACGCATTGTGTGTAAAATGCGAATCGATTGATACACCAACCACTTCTACATTACGACTTTTAAACTCATCAATACGATGATCCAACGCAATCAATTCACTAGGACATACGAAGGTGAAATCCAAAGGATAAAAGAAAACCACCGCATATTTACCACGAGTCGCTTCTGAAAAAGAATATGCATCAACAATCTGACCATCAGCCAAAACTGCAGGAACTGTAAAATCGGGGGCTTGTTTACCAACTAATACACTCATTTCTTAACTCCATTGTTTATAAATCAAAAAGTTACAACTACTGCATTTACCACAAAGCTTAGTGGATCACCGGACATTTTACACTATAAAGCTAGGTATTTGTTCATAAAACTTAGCAATAGCCCACAAAACTAACATTTTTCGTCATTTTTTTTCATATATTTGTAATACTTAACTATAGTTAGATAAACAAATACTGAATGAAATAAGTGTTTTTATAAAAAAATAATTCGCACTTTAGCTCCAAGATTTGTAATAATATCTTTGCTATAGATCTATTCGATAATTTGGCAGAGAGATAACTAAAACTTATCTAGTTAATTTTTATGGTAAAGCGAAGTCCTAATACTACAGTGAAAAACAAACACATTACCGAACCAGATGCCTTCGGCTACCAAGTCCGCATTGTCAGACGCGGAAAAGAAAATAGTCGATACTTTTCTCATAAGCTCTGGGGTGGGCGCAGCAAGTCATTAAAGGCAGCGATAACTTGGCGCGATCAAATGCTCGTAGTGCTGAAGGGTAGCAAAACCCGATTCCTTAAACCCCCCAAAAATAAAACAACGACCGGGGTGACAGGGGTTTCCAGAACTATTAAGTATGATCACCGCAAAGATAAAAGTTACTTGTGCTACACCGTGTTCTGGGTTAAAAACCGAAAATCGTGTAATAAAACATTTCAAGTGGGAAACGTGCAAACAGTAACCGCAGATGATGAGTTACATGCATTTCGCACCGCGCGACTGTTTAGGATGTGTTACGAGCATTCTATTGACCACGACTTAATATTCCACGAGGAAAAATTTGCTGGCTGGAAGAAAGTGCGTATGTATGACAACCCTGACCTTGGGGCCACGTAAGCTCTTAAAATAAAACCCGTCACACGTCAATCACACCCCGAATTTACAAGACCTTTCATCTGTTTTTTAGCCTTATATTCATTCTCATTAGTCGCTTAAGTATTTTAGACTTTGGCGACTAATGAGAGATGCTGCTTTAAGTTTGCTTTTTTGTTAGTATCTTAGCACCAAAATCAGTGGCTTTTCCTTGTCACTTAGCTAGATACGCTTTTAGACTTCCTCCGTGCTGCAAAAGACACAAAGACCTACATTTAAGTTTTAAAACCAGTTAAAATGCTCCGTTTTTGCAAGACCCCCCATTTCCAATTTGATGGTCACCCCGCTTGGCAGATTTGGATACCTAGGATTCATTGCAATGTTCACTGAAGAGAGCCCCATGCATAGTAAACATAATACTGATGATTTAAGAATAATTGGCGTACAGGAGGTCATTGCTCCGGTGAAATGCCTGGAAGAAATGCCGTTGACTGAAGCTGCTGCCGATACCACCTGGAGCACCAGAAACGAAATACATCGGATTTTAAGTAAACAAGATGACCGTTTATTACTGATCATAGGCCCCTGCTCCATCCATGACACCGTCGCTGCCCATGAATATGCGCGTAAACTCAAAGTTTTAAAAGATGAATTACGTGATGACTTACTGATCGTCATGC
>SXIZ01000083.1 GCA_005779525.1 Methylococcaceae bacterium | reverse complement strand
GCAAAAGGGAAGTTTTTGGCGAATATGAGCCATGAAATCCGTACACCGATGAATGGAGTCATTGGGATGTTGGATGTGCTGCAACAAACCAAACTTAACAGCGATCAAAACCGCATGGTCAGAACGATTCGCGACTCAGCGCTTTCCATGCTGAGCCTCTTGAACGATATCCTGGATTTTTCCAAGATCGAAGCGGGGAAAATGGATATCGAATACATCCCGAGCCAAGTCCGCGAAATTGTTGAAGATGTAGCGCAAGTGATGATTTCCAATGCATGCACTAAAAATATTCAGTTACATACTTTTGTTGCACCTGAAATTCCCGCATGGGTATTATCAGACCCGTTACGCTTAAAGCAGATACTCTACAATCTACTTGGCAATGCCCTGAAATTTACCTCCAGTACTGAAGAGGCGCCGGGTCTAGTCATGTTGCGCGTTGATTTTATTGAACCGACGACAGGCCAGAAAATTTTGCGTATCAGTGTGAAAGATAACGGCATAGGCATGTCGGCAGAAACCGTCAACTCGCTGTTTATTCCATTTACCCAGGCAGATGAAACTACCACTCGGCGATTTGGGGGTACTGGACTAGGACTCAGCATTACCAATCGTCTAGTAGAAATGCTGAATGGACACATACAAGTCCATAGTGTCCTTGACAAAGGTTCTGATTTCATTGTTGAACTACCGATATCAATTGCAGAACCTGGGATACAAAGTCACATAGACGTGCCGACACTCGCGAATTTAACGATATTAGTTTTGACCGAGCATCCCATCTACACTGAAATATTGACCGCCTATCTCCAGGCAAAATTTGCCCAGGTCATTATTGCGCCAGACTTAGAGGCTGGCCGCCAGCTATTGCAAAAATATGAGAATATTGATGTCGTGGTTCTGGATCCAGAGTATGCCGAACAAGATACCTCGTCTATGTTTGAGGGATGTCCATCACCCGTCAAGCTCGTACAATTGATCAAGCGTATTTCTAGCAGCGACGGCTCGAGCAATCCCGATAGCCATAAAATTATAGTGCCAACCGAGCCATTACTGTATTCCGAACTCTTGCAAGGGGTGGCCATCGCGGCCGGAATATTATCCAAGCCAGTCGAGTCAGGTGACCGAAGAAGAGAACCCCGAATAAGCGCCCCTTCCGTAAATGAAGCGAAGAGCATGGGACAATTGATACTCTTAGCCGATGATAACGAAACCAACCGTGAAGTTATTCAAGAGCAGTTACGCATATTAGGCTTTGCATCGGAAGCCGTCGAAGATGGGCTGGAAGCTTTATTACGCTGGCGGACGGGGGATTATGCCCTACTCCTGAGCGATTGCCATATGCCGAAAATGGACGGTTTTCAACTGACGACAGCCATTCGGGCTGAAGCAAAGGGTACAGAGTTTCCTATCATCGCAATTACTGCCGACGCCCTGCAGGGTGAAGCAGAACGTTGCATCAAAAATGGCATGAGCGATTATCTGTCTAAGCCTGTTAGGCTGGCAGATTTAGACAATATGCTTGCCAAATGGCTGCCCAGAAAACAGCCCATTAAAGAACTCCCGATTGCCCCAGATCCACTTGAGCGCATTAGTAAAACAACAGTTTGGGACGCTAACGTTTTAGTGAAAATGATAGGCGGTGACATGGCTACTCAGCGACGTCTACTGGATAAGTTTTTGACATGCGCCCGCGACTCGGTCTCTGAACTTGAGCGTGCAGTCCAATCGGGAAATCCGACGTTAGTGGCCGATCTGGCCCACAAATTAAAATCGCCAGCCTTGACAGTAGGCGCCATGCAGTTGGGTGAATTATGTGCACAACTTGAGTCTGCAGGACGGACTGGCAATCTAAATACTATCAACATCCTTGCGTTAAGGTTAGGAGCTTGTTTTCTTGATGTTGCGGAATTAATTAATCATGGCTGATCAAACACTACAAAACATCTCTGTGCTCGTATTAGATGATGAAGAATTTATGCTAGACACTTTGCAGATCATGCTAAACAGTCTCGGGATTACCTCGATTTGCGCTTTTACTTCAGCAAAATCTGCACTCACAGAATTAAAGCGCTGCAATGCTTTTCATCTCGTGATTTGCGACCTCAACATGCCAGACATGGACGGCGTGGAATTTTTGCGCTATCTGGCGCAATTTAGATTTGCAGGCAATATCATTCTGTTGAGTGGTGAAGATCCTCGAACCTTACAAATGGTCGAAGGCATGGCTTCTGCCAACAAATTACGATTGCTGGGAGCAATACAAAAACCCATGGAGAGAGCTGCACTTATCAGCCTACTGGAGTTAATGACCAGCAATAACGACAGCGACAGCGCACAGGAATTTTATCTTGATGAAATTGAATTGCGTAGTGGTATGGTCGATGCCCTGGTGCCCTATTATCAACCGCAAGTAGATATTCGGACGAGAAAAGTGACTGGCGTGGAAGCGCTAGCACGTTGGCGACATTCGGAGTATGGCATCCTCGCGCCAGCTGTTTTTATTAACCAAGCGGAAAAAGCCGGACTGATACACCAATTGACTGACCAAATGCTCGGGATGGCCATGCTCCAGTGGGTGAATTGGCGACAACGGGGTATTGATCTGCAAGTGTCAGTGAATGTGTCCATGGATTGTTTGTCACGCATAGAATTTCCTGAACAAATTGCTTTTAAAGCGAAGTGTTACGACTTTCCCATTGATCGGTTGATACTAGAAATCACAGAAAGTCGTCTGATGCAGAATATGGCGGTATCGCTAGACGTGCTCTCGCGCTTATGTTTGAAACGTGTGCAACTTTCGATTGATGACTTTGGTACTGCCTACTCCAATCTTGAACTCCTACAAATGTTACCCTTTGCTGAGTTAAAAATTGATCGCTCCTTTGTATTCGGGGCATCGCAAAACAAATTAAAACGTACCATACTAGAAACTAGCGCAGCTTTAGGTAAACGCCTGGAGATGCAAATCATTGCCGAAGGTGTCGAGTCGCAGGATGATTGGGATTGCGTAGCGGCGGCAGGCTGCGATGTGATTCAGGGATATTATGTTGCTCGTCCAATGCCTAGCGATGAACTAGAAGCTTGGCTTCGGGATTGGGAACACCTTAACGTGACCAGCAATCATTAATACACTTCTAGGCTGCATGATTTATAAAATGTTCTTGGTAGACAACGCCTTTTTTCGGCGGTCACTGTTGAAAGCCTTTTACACATGGATTGTGCCCTGGATAGGGTTTGGACTGACCTGTGTTCAAGAGAAAAAAATTATAGTAATGGTCATTAGCGTGGTTAAGACTAGTACTACATCAATGTTAATTTGTCGATTAGGTGTCGCTATCGCGACGCTGTTTTAATCGGGTTCTCGCACCCGAGGGCGAAATACTTTCTTTTGCTCCGCCTCGGCAACTGCTCCAGGCCTTGCTCTACTTCTGTCCATAGACCACCCTTTAGTGGTGGCATCCATGCAGTCGAAAAGAAAGTATTCAAAGACAAATCTGTCAGGAACAGATTTGGATGCGTCAGCACACGAAGTGCGAATGCCTGGATGTCATGAGTCATTAGGCGGCCCAGTGACCGCTCATGTCTTGCGCTCCTCGTAGTTATCGGGGGGTGGCAAAAGGGATAATGTCGTTTACCTTAATCTAATGGAATAGTTTTACTGTAATTTAAGATCACGGGGTATGAATGTTTTTTTACCCGATAAATTAAGTTTGACTGAGTACTAGTAGCTATACGCTCAATTAATAATCAATAGTGCAAGCGCTTTATGCGCTTAATAGGGGAATACCAAAAATGATTTATCTGATCTATATCAGCTCCGCTGTTAAATTATTCAGTGAAGATGATCTAATCGAGTTATTAAATAAATCCAGAAAAAACAATAGCCAACTTGGAATAACGGGCATATTACTTTATAAGGATGGGACTTTTCTTCAGGTGCTTGAGGGGGAAGCAGCGGTGGTTAGGAAACTTTACGACAGAATTCAATCTGATTCGGAACATCAGGGTGCCACGATTATCGAAGAGGGAGAACTCACTGAAAGGCAGTTTCGGGATTGGTCCATGGGATTTTATAATTTTAATGATCAAGCCACCCAATCCATCCCTGGTTTTAATCAATTTATGACTAAATCTCTCACCGTATCAGATTTTAATTCCGATCCTGCTGGCTATCACGAGCTCTTAAAACTGTTTCGGGACAGCATGTAATATCCAAGGCCTTTCCGGCTTTCCTATGAGGGGCTACGTGCACAAAACTAGCTTAAAGATCAGTGACCATTTGATTCACTGAAAACCGCTAGAACAAGCATTACGACAGCATGCTCTAAACCAACGTATAAGCTGATACTGGATTACTCGCAGCAATTCAGCGGCAAATTGCAGGGAGTAACACGAGTGCGCAAGATCTCAGGTTTTTATACAGCAAGGCATACGCAAACAACATCTAAGACTGTTGGGAGGCCAAGTGTTCACTAAGCAAGATATTGACGCACAAGATGATAGCGACTTCTTTAGGCAAATACTCGACCACACGCTTAATGGGGTAGCTTACTGCCAGATGCTCTATGAAACTGGTTTGCCAAAAGACTTTATTTTTCTCTATACGAACCAAGCCTTTGAAGAGTTGACGGGTCTTAGAAATGTCATTAATAAGCAGGTAGCTGACGTCATTCCCAGCATCAGGCAATCAGACCCTGATATTTTTTTGAAAGTTGACGCGGTTGCTGTGGGCAGTGATCCGGTTAAATTTGAGTATTATCTGAATGCGCTGGGGTTATGGCTTTCGCTGTCGGTGTTCAGCCCAAAACGCGCACATTTTGTTTTGCTATTTGAGGTTATTAGCGAACGCAAAGCTCAGGAAGAAAAATTAAGGCACGCCGAGGAAATTTATCGCACTTTGTTTGATACCGTTGCCCAAGGGTTAGTCTACCAAGATACCCACGGGCGAATTATTTCAGCGAATCCTTCTGCAGAACGAATTCTGGGATTAACCTTAGCGCAAATGCAAGGACGAACCTCCATGGACCCGCAGTGGTGCGCTATTGATGAAACTGGGGCGCCATTTCCAGGGGAGTTACACCCAACCATGGTTGCCATTAAAACCGGAAAACCCGTCAATGGCGTGGTCATGGGTATTAAAAACCCGCGAGTTGCAGATACGGTCTGGATAGAAGTATTTGCTACGCCCGTCTTTAAGCAAGATAGCACAGAAGTTGATTATGTTTACTCCACCTTTGATGACATCACTGAGTACAAACATAACGAAGAATTAATCCGAGAAAACAGCGTAAGACTTAAACGCATTCTGGACAATTTATTTGCTTATGTTGCCCTGCTTGATCCTAATGGTGTGGTTGAAGAAGTGAATAAAGCACCATTAGAGCGGGCTGGCTATCGCCGGGAAGATGTCGTCGGACATTATTTTTATGATGCGCCTTGGTGGAATTATAACGCTGAGGTCAGGATGCAATTAATCACGGCAATCCACGCGGCACAACGCGGAGTATCCAGTCGCTATGACGTGCAGGTAAAAATGGGGAATGATTTGGTGCCTATCGATTTTCAAATTACTCCGGTTTTGGATAGTTCTGGAGAGATTATAGGACTGCTACCCACTGCCGTGGATATCACGGAACGCAAACATTTAGAAGAGGAGTTGAATCGTCAGGCTTATCTTGATTACTTAACAGGCCTGCCTAATCGCCGCAGTTTCATGGAACAAGGCGAGGCCGAGCTAAAACGCACCCGGCGTTATGAGAGCACTTTTTCAGTGCTGATGTTGGATATTGACCATTTCAAAAACATCAATGATGCCTACGGACATCCCTCTGGCGATTTTGTGCTGCAAAAATTAGCCGTTATCTTTTGGGAAGTGTTGCGTGATGTCGATATCACAGGGCGTTTGGGAGGGGAAGAATTTGGGATAATTTTGCCGGAAACTCCGATAGATAACGCTATCGAAGTCGCAGAACGATTACGCGAAGTGGTTGCTATAACCGAGGTTAATTTACCCATAGGACTGCAAATCTATTTTACGATTTCTATTGGTGTGGCAGACCTCACAGACAAGAGTACAAACATTGAAATGCTTCTCAATGAAGCCGATAAAGCGCTTTACCGAGCAAAACAAGCAGGCAGAAACAAGGTGAGCAAATAATCCGTCTGTTGCAGCCGGATAGACTAATATGCCAGACTATCTACCTCTGCTGTGGAAAAAACGATCTTTTGCATAGATTTAAAGAGTAAATACGATCATGGGTCATCAATATATTAACCTTTATAACAGCATTACGGCCTTAAGCTCAGCCCTTGACTTGGTCGGGGTTGATGAAATCAAGCATGGCAAACGTGTTGCGATCATGGCGCTGCGTGTAGCTGAGTTTTTGGGCTGGTCTGAAGCAGAGTGTCTATCGATACTTTATGCAGGTATGCTGCATGACTGTGGCGTCTCCAGAATTTACGAACATAAAAAAATTATTGGGGAATTAGAGTGGGAAGGTGCAGAAGAGCACTGTATTAGAGGTGCAGAGTACTTGTCAGCCTGTCCACCGCTCGCCCAATACGCCCCAGCAATACGCTACCATCATACCCGCTGGGAAAATCTGATCCATTTACCCCTAGATTTAAAGACACAATTACTCAGTAATTTGTTATTTTTAGTTGATCGCGTTGATGTGCTACAAGCGCCATTTTTGAATCAAGAACTGATTTTGATTGAATTTAAGAATATCATTGCACTGATAGCATCCTTCTCCGGTAGCTTATTTGCACCTGAATTAGTCCGTGCTTTTTCTGCCGTAGCAAGTGTTGAAGCGTTTTGGTTGGCAATGGAGCCGGAATATCTGGATGAAGATTTGCGTCAGCTGGGCGAGCAGGTTCAAGCGATCGCTTTAGATTACACAACAATAAAAGCTTTAGCCTTGTTATTCTCACGTGTTGTTGACGCCAAATCCCATTACACCCACGATCATTCAATTAGAGTGGCACAAATTGCACGTCAGTTAGCGGTCGATATGGGTATTACAGGCAGCGACTTGGAGCAAATAGAAATCGCTGGCTTGCTGCACGACATTGGTAAACTGAGAGTCTCTGAAGACATTATCAATAAGCCCTGCAAACTTACGCCCATTGAACTCGCAGGCATGCACCGCCATAGTTACGATACTTTTCGTCTTTTAAATAGAGTGTTCCCCAATTCTAAGATTCCAAAATGGGCGGGCTACCACCATGAAAACTTGTTGGGGAATGGGTATCCTTTTCAAACACATCAAGAAGCATTGGATTTAGAGTGCAGGATTATTAGTGTTGCTGATATATTCCAAGCATTGTGCCAAGATCGTCCTTATCGTCACCACATGGAAGCTGACGCAATTATGGACTATATGACTGAGTTTGTGGCATCAGGTCATGTTGACCCTCTTGTCGTTGAAGCCTTACGCCGAAAGGCAGAGCACTATTACAAGATGGCTATGGAGTAACGGAAACAGCACCAGTGGGCTTAACGATGGAGCGTATCTTTAGTCGGCTACGCCCCCGCCTAACATTGTGAGTCAATTGTTGTGCATCCCAGAAGTTAGGCGTAGCGGACCCTATATCCTACAACCACTCCAAGCGATATAAATCCGTGCGTCGTTTACTCAGGTTTCTGACCGCACCTCGGCTACGCACTTGTTTTAATAAATCCAAGTTCACATCGGCAATCAAGGTCATTTCGGTGTTCGGTGTAGCTTCTGCCAGAATGGCATCATGCGGAAAAGAAAAATCACTGGGACTAAAAATCGCCGCCTGGGCATATTGAATATCCATGTTTTCCGCGTGAGGAAGATTGCCGACACTCCCCGTAATCACCACAAAACACTCGTTTTCTATGGCGCGGGCCTGTGAGCAATAACGCACCCGTTGGTAGGCGTTTTTGGTATCGGTCCAGAATGGCACAAAAATGACTTCAGCCCCTTTTAACGCCGCTAAGCGCGCTAATTCTGGAAATTCTGAGTCAAAACATATCAGCACTGCAATTTTGCCGCAATCAGTATCAAACACTTTTAAGGCATCGCCACCCTGTACCCCCCAACAGCTGACTTCGTCAATAGTGACATGGATTTTGTATTGTGCTTCAAACGTGCCATCGCGGCGAAGTAACCAGGAGACGTTGTATAACTCGTGCGCACTGTATTCCGGTAAGGAGCCTGCGATAATATTGATATTGTAAGACATCGCCATTTCAAGCAAGCCATTACGAATTTCACGGCTAAAGCCTGCCAACGCTCGAATGGCATCGGGAGGGTTTTTATCGTTAAACAAGCCCATTAATGGCGCGCTGATATATTCAGGAAACAGCACGAAATCCGCTTGGTAGCCTGCCACCGCATCAATAAAAAATTCCGCGTGTTTCAAAAGTTCTTCTACACTGGTCATGCTGCGCATTTGCCACTGCACCAAGCCTAAACGGATGACGCTTTTACGGCTGCCTAAACTCGGGAGTTTATCGACATAATCCAGATTCACCCATTCCAACAGCGTCGCATAACCTTTGGATTCGGCATCCACGGGTAAATAACCAGTAATCAGTTTACGCACATGGAAGCCGTTGGCTAACTGAAAAGATAACACTGGATCGAAAATTTCCCGGTTTTTGACTTCTTCAATATAGCGGACGGGCGATAAGCTATCGGCATAGTTAGCATAGCCCGGAATACGTCCGCCGGCGATAAAACGGCGCAAGTTTAAATTGCGGCATAACTCTTTACGTGCATCATAAAGCCTGCGTCCTAAGCGTAGCCCCCGGTATTTGGGATGCACAAAAATATCCACGCCATACAAGGTATCACCGTGCGGGTCATGATGGGTAAGATAGCCATCACCCGTAATTTGCGCATAGGTATGCACGTCGCCAAAGCGGGCGTAATCGACGATCATGGTTAAAGCGGCGGCAACCAGGACGCCATTATCTTCAATCACGATTTGGCCTTCCTTAAAGCGCGTGATTTGGGAAACATATTGCTCTTGTTTCCAAGCACCGCCGAGATTACCGTAGACATGCTCCATCAAAACGGCAATATTTTCGTAATCATCCAACGTCAGATGGCGCAGTAGCAGTTTGTGCTTTTTAATTTTGGCTTTTTTCATAAGTGGGTTTAGCAGTAAAGCTTAGAAATTCATTCATACAGCAAGCGTGCTATGCATGAACGCATATCTAAAATTTCAACTTTCACTCTGTGGGTTTTGTAATTACGTCCAGCCACCATCCTGATAATGGATGACAGCTGGAGCGAATACATAAGATTATTTAAAGCTGGTACCGCCAACCACACCTTGCATCAGTGCAAAGAACACATCGGTATTATCGATAGTGCCTTTAAATAAATCACTGCCTAAGCCATAGGCTGACAATGGAATATCACCACCAGAATGCACAGCGGAACTGCCTGCTACTTGTCCGGTAATAAACAAGCCTTTATCGGCATCACGTATATTACGGGCATCGGTATCATAGGTATTCAACTTAGGTGCCGACAACAGTGGCGCAGTCTTGTCTAAAGATTGTTGCGTGTCATGGATCGGTTCTGGATTAGTACGCCAGTCTTCGTTACGATCCGCGTTAGCGCCATATCCGATTAATAAACGGTAATCAACGTTAGTGGTGGTCGGGAAACCATCGGCTGCCAGCGTATATTTAGGAAAGCCCGCCGCATCATAGTTACCGACGACATCATCACGCATTGTCTTTACAGTTGCTTCTTTAGTTTGTAATACCGCATCTGTGACTTTTGACGCACCAATAATCGTGGTGCCTGCAGTTTCATGATCGGCGGTCACAATAACTAACGTATCAGTGTGTGCTTTGGCATAGTCTTGAGCCACTTTAATGGCATGATCAAATTCGATGACATCTAATAGCATCCGTTCGGTATCCATGTTGTGCGCTTGTTTATCAATAGAAGCGGCTTCAACCATCAGCACAAAACCTTGTGGACTGTTAGCGTCTAACACTTGCAGCGCTTTGCTAGTCATTTCATCCAACAACGGCTGATCGGTAAAACCGTAATCGCTGACAACTTTTGAACTGCCACGACGACCATCGATTTTATCCAAAGCCACATTCATATTCGAAAACGCAAACAAACCCAACAGTTTTTTCGGGGTATTGCCTGCTGTTAAGGTGGTTTTGTCCGGGGCATAGCTCCAGCCTGCGGCTTGGAACTCGGCGATTAAATCCCGCGATTTATCCAATTTACCTGAGGCCACATTCCAACCTGCGACCACATCTGACGGTAAGACATAATCGCTGCTATCGCTACGCGCTGAACCAACCGCTGTAGCAGGCAAGAACCATTTACGACCACCGCCCATCAGGACCGTTAAGCCCGTTTTGTCTGCATCATCAAAGAACTGATCCACAATCCCCGTGCCTGCACCGCGGTCTTGGGTATGGATTGCATTCGAAGCTGGCGTAGCATCAAATACATCGGCGGTAGTGACGATGCCCAGTTTTTTACCTTGGGTACGAGCTAAATATTCAGAGACATATTCCACACGCGGATTATCAAATTTATCCGAAGTATCATCCGGCCACACGCCTTCTTGGTTATTTTGCGCTTTGTTACCCGTTACATAATTTTGCATACCGGGCGCAGAATCGGTCACGATAGAATTTAACGACGCGGTCATAATCATCGCGGTATTCGGGAACGTATCCATCGCCATCTTGGTATTCACTTTACCCTGTGAGTAACCATTCATCATGATACGTGCGGCAGTGCGTTGGCTGGCACCCATACCGTCACCTAACATAAAAATAACATTTTTGATTTTGTTCGTGCCTGTTTGTAGACCGACAATTTCAAAATTGCCTTTGGCAGTGACGGTTTTACCATTGCTTTGCGTTGCCGAAATCGTCAAGGTATGTACGCCGACGGTGGCATTCGAATAGCCGCGTAAAGAAGCCACGACCGCACCGGGCGAGGCCTTTACAATAGCTGTTGCCGGAACAATACTGATTACACCTGCGGGAGCACTTAGGGGCACATCGTCAATCGCACCAAAGATTTGGGTAATACTGCTGCCGGCATCAGGAATGATAGTCGCTTGTAAATCAAAGCGTTGTCCAGGTAAAAAGCGCGAAATCATCGGCGCGGCTTGCGCACCCGCAGTGGCGAATAATTGGCTAGGTGGCGACATCCGCGATATTTTAGGATCCGCCATGGCGGCGCTAGCGCCTAAACCTAAAAGCGTAGCCATACTCATTAATAAAACACGGTTTTTCATTGGTTTTCCTATTGATAATATATAACTCGATTAATTCAGCATTAAGCGTGCATACGACACTCGTCCACCGGGCTCTTCCTGATTTCCAAGAACTAGCGTGCCTTCTAATTCCCAAAGTCCTGCACGAAACTTCATGGCTTGCTGTTTATCAGCTTCCGGCATATGCACGAACATCGTAGTTGCAGGTAAATCGTCGGCAGGGCCATCTTCTTGTTCCGCTAGACTGACGGGCATCGGGGTTAATAGAAAAACCCCCGTTTGCGGTTCCTCTTCTTGCACCATATAGCCGTGTAAACGCACTGCTTTATTGGCCAAACTGAGTAATTTAGGGGTAGGCTCTAAACCTAACGGCCCGACCGGGAGTTTATAAAAATCTTTCCAATTCAATTCCACTGCTCGTAGGGTCGGCTTTAGCGCATTAGATTCGCTTAAGCCATTACAGCCACTGAGGGTTAGTAGCGTAAACAGCAACAACGCACCTACGCTCTGTTTAGGTAACAACACAAAAATCTCCAGTAATTAAGATTACTGGATAAGCATACTGAGCAAATATTGCAGCTTTGTGAAAACGTCTGCCCAATGTTGCTGCCGCAAATTTTTTGGCTATTCACATTTGGCTGTCACCAAATCTTCGTTAAAAGGACACGCCGCTGTCATAAACAGTTATTAGAGTATTGGTTAGCGTGAGTCATGCGTGTGCTCCTAAAGACGCGAGTGACTGGCAAACTATTAGCTAGAGATCTTTTCTTGGCTTATATAAATCAATATTTTATGAATACAAACTCCTTCAAAACCATCTGGATTTCAGATTTACATTTAGGCTCGACCCAATGTCAGGCCGATATGTTGCTAGATTTTTTAAAACATACCGAAAGTGAAAAATTGTACTTAGTCGGCGACATCGTGGATTTTTGGGCCTTATCGCGCAAAATGTACTGGCCACGCGAACACAATACCGTCATTCAGAAGATCTTGCGTAAAGCGCGGCATGGCACGCAAGTGATTTATATTCCAGGCAACCACGATGAAAATGTTCGCGAATATGACAATTATGTATTCGGTGACATCGTGGTCAAAAATTCTGATGTGCACACGACCCTGCAAGGGAAAAAATTACTGATTATTCACGGCGACATCTACGACACCATCGCCAAACATCATCAATGGATCGCGCGTCTTGGAAGCAAAGGCTATGATTTTTTGATTGAGATAAACCGCATATTGCGGCTATTACGTAAATTACTCGGTTTACGTTCGCAATTTTCATTGGCCAGCTTTATTAAATACAAAGTTAAAAATGTTGTGCAATTTATTTCTGATTACGAAACCAACATTGTCCAAACACTTAAAGACGAGCACTTGGACGGCGTCGTCTGTGGGCATATTCATCACGCCGAAATGAAAGCTATCGAGCAGTTTATGTATATCAATACCGGGGATTTTGTCGAAAGTTGTACCGCAATCGTCGAACACTTTGACGGCAGTTTAGAATTGATTCAATGGCAGATGCAATTAGAGTCAGAAGCACTATTGGAAGCGGTATGAATCGAGGCTTTTATATCATACTAAGCGCACAATTTTTTTCATCCTTAGCCGACAACGCGCTCTTATTTGCAGCCATTGCCTTACTGAAATACCTGCAAGCCCCGGCTTGGCAAACCCCGGTATTACAACAGTTCTTTGTCTTTGCCTTTATCGTGTTAGCCCCATTTGTGGGTATCTATGCGGATGCCTTACCCAAAGGTCGGGTGATGTTAATCAGTAACAGCATAAAAATGCTGGGCTGTGCAGCGATGTTGTTGGGATTACATCCTTTAATCGCCTATGGCTTTGTAGGGATCGGTGCGGCCATGTATTCTCCGGCTAAATATGGCATTTTGGCGGAATATCTCCCAGCTCAACGTTTGGTGTGGGCTAACGGTTGGATGGAAGGCCTGACCGTCGCCGCGATTATTTTAGGCGCAATTTTGGGCGGCATGTTGATCAGCCCGAATATTGAAACCCTGATGCAACACTATTTACCTGCATTTTCAGTGACAAATATCCCCAAATTTGCGATCAGTATAGTTTTGGGTATTTATTTAATCGCAGCGCTAGTGAATCTCTATATCCCGAAACTCCCCATCGAACATGCGTGTAAACAAAGTAGTATTAAATTTTTGCTCATAGATTTTTGGCGGTCACTTTTGGCCTTATGGCGTGATCCGTTAGGTCAAGTTTCGCTGGCGGTAACGTCCATTTTTTGGGGGGCGGGCACGACCTTACGCTTTATTATTTTGCTCTGGGCCGCGAGTGCATTACAGCTAGAATTAGCACAAGCTACGCAATTAACCGCAGTCGTCGCCGTGGGTTTAGCGATTGGTTCGGTGATCGCCGCAAAAGCAGTCGTCTTGGAACATGCGGTTAAAGTCTTACCCATGGGCATGTTAATGGGCATCGTAGTCGCCGCCATGGCCTGGGTCAGTGATTGGCGTATTGCCATACTGATGCTGGTAATTATTGGTACCTTAGCAGGCGTCTTTGTGATCCCGATGAACGCCTTATTGCAACATCGTGGTTATCAACTGATGGGCGCAGGACACTCCATCGCCGTGCAAAATTTTAATGAAAACTTATCGATATTATTAATGCTAGGCGGCTATGCGCTTATGCTGCATTTTGAGTGTAGCGTCAATACCATTGTGATCAGCTTTGGCATGTTTATCTTTGTGAGTATGGGGGTACTTAATAAACTGCATGGGCATGATCAAGATACCGCTTAATCCGAATTTAACGCTGTAAAACTCTTTATTTTGGCAGCTCGCAGGATAAAATTTAAGTACCCAATCAGCCTTGAAAATATAATCCTAAGCGAGTTATTTTGCGATGCCCCAACAATAGTTTAGCCAGTTATTTGAATGCCACCACAGGCTTGGTCAGCCAGTGGGAACGCGGCGAAAAACACCCGCAAGGTGCATCATTAAAGCGATTGAGCTTAGTGCAGAAAAAATGGCTTACAAGTAATTGCTTGAGACCAAAAGCTACAGACTGCCGCTACTTTTGGCAGATTAACGACGCGCACCCAAAGTTATAATGAAAAACCACTATAACTTTGCGCGCCTACTACGCTCTTAACCTCTACCCTTATCGCTCGCCATGATCCAATAAATACACCAAGGCATCCAATACACCATTGGCAGCTTTGTGTGGCGGCGCATGATAAAAGGCTTGCCAGGCATCTGCAATATGCTGATCGTAGCTATCTTCGTGTTCGGGGTGAATTCTTAACCAATTACGCTTCACCGCATGCCCTAGAATAATATCTACGACTAGCGTATCTTCGATATGGACTGCGGTATTTTCACGTAAGACGGAGGCGATGGCTTTTAAGGTTTCAACGGTTAACTGCCGATACACTGGCGCTTGG
Organism: Methylococcaceae bacterium; assembly: GCA_005779525.1. Taxonomy (GTDB): domain Bacteria; phylum Pseudomonadota; class Gammaproteobacteria; order Methylococcales; family Methylomonadaceae; genus SXIZ01. The sequence goes on along the minus strand of SXIZ01000083.1, from coordinate 554 downwards.
ATTTTGTTGAGCAAATGACTGACATGTAATTTAAAGCTTTGCTCCCCAGCGGTCATTTGCGCTAAGGTGGTTTCGCTATCCAGACGGTTTTTACTATTGAGTTTTTCGCCGATCACGAGTCCATTACAGTGATGCAGAATATCCCAGACACAACTAAAAAAGGCGTTGTTTTCTCGTCCGACGCTGCCTTGTTGCTCTCGCCAAGCATACCAATCTAGCGAATCCCCCATGTCTTTAGGGTCCATACTGATAGAGAATCGCGCTTTGCTAATTTCACGGCTATCTCCGTCGTAGTGCAAAGTCTCGGCCAAATCCAGTTGTTCTTCGGTTTTGCTGTAATCTTCCAGCGTTTCTTTGACTTTACGCGACAGCCGATAAGGCGATAACGACAAAATGGCAGTAAACGCTTGGTCAAAAGTATCACAGCCTAATTCGCGCTGTTGTCTGACACTCAACAATTGCAAAATATGACCAACCCGGACCGTGTGCATATCGGTAAATAAATGCGGGTCGGATTTGATGAACATCCCCAGATACAAGATAATTTCTTGAAT